>JBAVAV010000752.1:0-5998 GCA_049585895.1 Candidatus Sulfotelmatobacter sp.
TTGCTCACCTGATTGATCGAATCAGGGTCCATGTGGTCCCCGTGAAGGTCGGTAATCAGAATGAGGTCTGCTTTGGGAAGCCCCGACAATTTCGCAGGCTTGGCAGGATCAAGGTAAATAGTTTTCCCTCCCGCCTCGATCAGTGTGCTGGCGTGATTCAGCGGAGTGATCTTCACCGGCCCGTTCGAAGTAGGGAAAACCTGCGTATCGGCGGCACTGGCAAACGACACCATTGCAATGAGAGGGCAGATAAGAATCGGCAGCATTTTCATGGTGACCTCATTTCCGGAAATTCCGGTCGACATTGTGACATCTAACACGGTGACATTACTATCAGCCCGAAGGCGCAGGGGATGAAGAACTCCTGAGTTTTCCATGTGGCACAGTCAAACTCCAAGAGCGCAGCGGCTTACTCATGCAGAGGAGCGTCCGTCTTGGCAAAATCCGTTCCCTTGGCCAGCAGAGGTTCGCCCGTGGATTTGGCGAGGGCGTAGGAGAAGCAATCGCCGAAATTCAGCGCCGCCGGGTGACGGCCTTTCCCGTACCTGCGCCATGCAGAGCGGGCGAGATCTGCGAGTTCAGCATCTACCGGAACAATCTTTATCTGGGTACGCACCACGAAGAGATCGAACTCCCGCCCTGCTCCGCCGCCCTTGCGGCCCTCGATCACCATGCCGGCTTCAAGGACGGTTGCGGCAGAAATTAGGCGGCTGCTCGCGGCAACAATGGCGTTACGAAAGGCGTCGCGCTCCGGCTCGTGAAAAAAGATTGCCGCCAAAGCCGAAGTGTCAATGACCATCGCAGGTTTGCCTCACGAGGGAAGGCCATACTCGTCGTAGCCGATAATCTCCTCCGGAGTGCGGGCATCGAGGTCGGGCATGGCGTCGACGCGCTGGAGAATGTCATCGATCTGTGTCGTGAGCGCCTCGCTCCTGCGATTGTTATTTAGGCGCTCGAGGCGCTCCTCCAATGCTTTCTGGATGGCGCCGGTTAGGCTCTCGCCGGTTTTGGCGGCAATCTGCCGTGCTAGGTGTTCTGTCTCTATGCTTTTGATACTAAGGGCCATGTTGGCCAAAGTATAGCATTATAGACAGCAGGATAGAATTATTTCCTTTCGGCGATCCTTTGACATGTGACACATTATGTGTCACATTCTATTCATGCCCTCGGTGAACATGCGCCAACTGCGCGATACGAAGAAACTCAAGACCTGGCTGCGGGCGGGAAAGACGGTCGAACTGCGCGAGCGGGACAAGCTGATCGCCCGAATTGTTCCCGAGCAGGAGGAGGAAAAGCCCGGTAACTGGCCGGACTTTGACGCCCTCGCCAGGGAGATACTGGGAGACCGCATCCTTCCCAATCTCGTCCTGGAGGATCGGGGACGTTATTGAGCGTTTATGTGGATTCCAGCTTTTTAGTCTCTCTGTACGTGACCGATATTCATTCCTCCGAAGCCCGCCGCCGGGTGCAAGGTGCGCCTTCGCTGGCACTCACGTCTCTGCATCGCGCCGAGTGGGCCCATGCCCTCGGGCAGCATCAATTTCGTGGAAACATGACACCAGAAAAGGCCCAACAGACGCACGATCAATTCTTGTCGGATGAGGCCGCTCGTCTATGGCGAGGGGTCCCGCTGCCCGAGAATGCTTTCGAGCTATGCGCTGATCTGGCTCGCCGCTACGCATCGAAATTTGGAATGCAAACGCTCGATACGCTGCACGTGGCCTGCGCGCTGGAACTCAAGGCGGAACGATTCTGGACGTTCGATGAGCGGCAGGCGAAGCTGGCGAAAGCGCAGGGGATGAAGACAAGTTAAGCAGTCGGCACAATCTCTTAGGCTGTAGGAAGGAACCTACTCTTCCTCTTCCTTCACCTCACCCCGTTCCGCCTTGGCCTTCTCGATAATCTTTTCCTGCAATTGTCCTGGCACGGTGTCGTAGTGGTGCATTTCCATGTTGAAACTGCCGCGGCCTTGCGTCATCGAGGTCAGGTCTACGCCGTACGTCAGCATCTCGGCCATGGGCACTTCGGCTTTCACGATCGTATTGCCGCCCTTGTTGTCCATGCCCTGGATGCGGCCGCGGCGGCTGTTCAAGTCGCCCATGATCGAGCCGGCAAAGTCGTCGGGCACTGTGATCTCGACCGACATCACCGGCTCCAGAATCGTGGGCTTGGCCTGCTCCATCGCCTTTCTGAAGGCGATGCGCCCCGCCATCTGAAACGACATGTCGTTCGAATCCACATCGTGATAAGACCCGTCGTAGAGAATCACGCGGAAATCCACCACGGGAAAGCCGGCCAGATATCCGCGCCCGGCGGCGTCTTTGATTCCCTTTTCGATGGCGGGAATGTAATTCCTCGGAATCGCTCCGCCAAAAATGTCGTTGACAAACTCGAACTGGCCGCCGCGCGGCATCGGCTCCATCTTGATCTTGCAATCGCCGTATTGACCGTGGCCTCCGGTCTGCTTCTTGTGCCGCCCCTGCACATCCGCTTTGCCGCGGATGGTCTCGCGGTACGGCACCTTCGGCGCTTTCAACACGACTTCCGTGTGAAACCGCTTCTTGAGCTTGGCCACAACAACTTCGATGTGCTGCTGCCCCGTGCCCGCGATCAAAAACTCCTGAGTCTGGGCGTCTCGAAAGAAACGCAGCATCGCATCCTCTTCCATCAGCTTGTGGATGCCCGGCCCCAGCTTGTCTTCATCGGCGCGGCTCTTCGGCTCAATGGCAAACGTGATCGCCGGCTCCGGCAGCTTCACCCGCGGATACTGAATGGGCGCGGACTTGTCGCCCAGCGTGTCGCCCGTAAGCGTGTCCTTTAATTTGGCCACCGCGCCGATATCCCCCGCATGCAGCTCCGGCACCGGAATCGCAGTCTTTCCCTGCGTGCTGGAGATGTGCGCGAATTTCTCCTGAGCGCTGTTGCGGAAGTTCTGCGCCGTGCCGTCATTCTTAAGCACTCCCGAAAAAACCTTGAAGTAGGAAATTCTTCCCGCAAACGCGTCCGCCACGGTCTTGAATACATACAGCGATACTGGCTCGGCATCGGACTCGTGCCGCTTGGGCGCGTCGCCATTGCCCGAGGCCGAGGCCTCGCCCTGCACCCACTCGTGCTCCGAAGGCGCGGGCGTGTAGTCCACGATAAAATCCATCACGCGATCCGCGCCGATGTTGCCGAGGCCGGAAGCGAAGATCACTGGGAAGAGCTTGTCTTCGCGAATTGCGACATGCAGCGCCGGAATCAGATCTTCCTCCGGAATCGTTCCCTTCTCGAAGAACTCCTCCATCAGCTTGTCGTCGCCCTCGGCAATCAGCTCCACCAGTTGCTCGTGCGCTTCCTGCACCTGCGCTTTCATGTTGGCGGGAATCTCGGTCTCTTTGCCCTTGCCATTCCCGCCCAGGTCGTAGGTGTAAGCCTTCATGCGTACCAGGTCGACCACGCCGGTCAAGTTCTTCTCGCTGCCGATGGGCAGCTCAATTGGAATCACGTTGCGCCCAAAGGCATTGACCAGAGACTCCAGCACGCGCTCGGCATTGGCGCGATCACGGTCCATGCGATTGACCACGATCAGCCGGGGCGTTCTGTACTCCTCGCAATCGTTCCAAACCCGCTGCGTTACAACTTCCACGCCCGCCACGCCATCGACGACTACGATCGCCGCCTCCACCACTGGCAGCACCATCTTGGCCTCGTGAACGAACATGTTGAAGCCGGGCGTATCCAGCAGATTGATCTTCGTCTTGCCCCACTCCACCGCCGCCACGGCCGTCGAAATCGACATCTTGCGGGCGATTTCTTCTTCGTCGTAGTCGGTGGTGGCCGAGCCGTCGTCCACGCGCCCCAGCCGCGGCGTGGCTCCCGCGGTGTAAAGCATGGCCGACACCAGCGAGGTTTTCCCCGCATGCCCGTGCCCCACCAGCGCTACATTACGAATGTTTTCCCCGGAATAGATTTTCACGCGTAGGCTCCTTGAGCAGGCGTAGGGAGGAAACGGCCCAGTAAAAGAGGATTAGGACAGGAACAGGCCAGCCCAACATTACCTGCCAAAACCTAGGATGCTACCACGCGAGCAGCGGGCGCTCAACCCGCAAAAAACGGCGCGGCCAACAGAGGCTGCGGCTCCGGCGGGAATCCGTGCGAAAGAGCGCCCGCCGTTGTATTATCCTCCGCATGTTCGGGGGACGCACCAGCGAGCAGTGGATCGCCCAATACGCCTCCAGCCATCAGAACCCGCTGAACCGGGCCTGCCACACGCTGGGCATTCCGCTCATTCTTCTATCGCTGGCTGTTTTTCTGGGCAGCATCTTCCTGCACCGCCTGTGGATTTACGCTCTCGTTCTCTTCGTCGCGGGATGGATGTTCCAGTTCATCGGTCATGCCTTCGAACACAAGGAACCCGAGTTTTTCCACGACTGGCGTTTCCTGTTTGTCGGCGTGCGCTGGTGGTGGGCGAAGATTCACGGCAAGGCCTGACTGCCCAGGTGTCGTTGTGCTGGAAGGAAGCGTATCCTCGAACCTTACTTAAATCCGAATCATCCAAGAAAGCCGCCATGTTCCCTCAACTCGCCCGGTTTACCGATATCGCCATCCTGCTCTTGCGCCTCATGGTCGGGTTAGTCTTTCTTAACAGCGGCTACACCCATCTCAAGAATCCTGCAGCCCGAGCCAAGAGTATCGGGATGCCCAAGTCCTTCACTATCTTCCTCGGCGTCGCAGAAGTTGCCGGCGGTCTGGGCGTGGCCTTTGGCGTTCTCACCCAGCTTGCCGCCTTCGGACTCATCCTGATCATGTTCGGCGCCATCGAGAAGAAGCTCTTCGAATGGCACACCGGCTTTTGGGGCGGCGAGAAAGCTGCCGGCTGGCACTACGACTTGATGTTTGTCGTCATGAACCTCGTCATCGCCGTCACCAACGGCGGAGCCTATGTGCTGATGAAATAGAGTAGTGGTTCAGTTCGGAATCGAAGTCGAGCAACACTCGCGGAATCAAGTACCTCTTCGCGAACTTTGCGGCAGTCTTTGCGATCTCAGCGGTTAAAAGCTCTGAACCGCAAAGGCCGCGAAGGATTCGCAAAGTTCGCTAGAGTGACCCGCTACCTGAAATAGGGTAGTGGGCCGTTTTGAATCTATGGCACCCAACGGGCTGGTTCGTTTGCATCGTTTGTGCCTTCCATGGCTTTGTCCATTCGATCGTGCATTTCCTTGAGTGCCTTTTCTTTTTGTTCGGCACTCTTACCGGAAAGCCAGATTCTTCCCACTACGAGGAAAACTAAAGCGAATACAAGACCAGCGATGCCGCCTATCATCAACTCGCGCATACCGATCATGCCGCAGCCTCTTTCGCGTCCAACAATCCCACCAATTCCTCCAAACTCCAAACGTGATTCGTAAGGCCCGCTTCCATCGCGGAAGTCACGCGCAAGGTCTGGTGGACCCGGCAGAAATTGTAATTACGCATGGTAGATCGCAACCATGTCTAATCTGCGTGTACGCTTAGGCATGAAGCCATCATGCCATAGACGGCAGCGTTTAAGAGCGGACAATTTCAAAACCGCCCACCACCTGAAATAGGGTAGTGGTGCAGTTTGAATTTGATCGCCGCTGGTAATGGCAGGCAAATTGCCTCTAGCTCAACTCTGGCGGGCTGAGTTCGTAGAACGCATTGAAAGCGTCGCGGAACTCCTGTTGCTTAATTCCAAATTCCTCTAGTAAGCCTTCCACCTGCTCATGGCCAACGATAGTCCCTTGTTCTCTGGCAATGATGGGATATACCTGTGGAAAAGGGTCAGCTGGATTCTGATTCTGCGGTCTGAACCGTGCATAGTAGTGCGATTCCCGCGAATAGGTTAGACGCGGGAAATGCTCATGCATCAATTGGAGAAAAGCGGCGAATCCTACGTCGGGTATTTCATCGGACGGCCCGAGCCACGGCGACGGAGCCTTGGTGGGCAACTCGCCCTGGACGTTTCTTTTCTGGCGGGAAGAGATCAATACTTTCC
>JBAVAV010000753.1:0-7605 GCA_049585895.1 Candidatus Sulfotelmatobacter sp.
CTGCTTGCAGGCGCGAAGAGTTCGCACGGAACGACGCAACCAAAATGCTCCCGCTCCGATCCATGCTCCGGCACCGAACCTTGCCACCGCACAGAGGGGACTGGATGTCAGAAAAAACCCTCCTCTATGAAGGAGGGAAAGTGTTTTTTCTTGACATCCCCTTTTATAGAACCCTGCAGCAAACATTTTGCTTGACGAACGCCGCCGGATGGGCCAATACTTTGCCATTGTCTGGAGTGGCGTGGCCTCGGACCCTGCCCGAGCCAGCCTGTCTCAGGGGATGTGTGCATGGCGTCTCGCCGCCTTCTTGCTCTACTGTTCCTTCCTCTGCTGATTCCCTCGGCCGTGGCGCAATTTAGAACTGGCAATCTGAAAGTGCGGGTTATTTTCACTGATGGTCGCCCGTGCAACATCCGGGTGCGTGTTCAGTTGATGGGTAGCGCGAGCACTAGCCCTGTGGCAGAGACCTACACCAACGACTCCGGGATGACAGAGTTTAGCAATCTTGAGATTGGAAACTATCACCTGATTATTTCCGGGCAAGGTGTGCAAGAGACCGACAGCGGAGTATTCGAGGTGGACCCTCGTAGAGTCGGTCAAACTTTTGATGTCACAGTGAGGCGCGCGCAGGACGACGACGCCGAGCATAACCCCCAGGCAGGCGGCACGGTGAACACATCCGACCAGAACATTCCTAAGAATGCTGCCGAAGAATTCGACAAAGCTACAGTCTTGATGGGCAAGAAAGAGTGGAATAAGGCGATCGAGCATCTCCACAGGGCCTTGGCGATCTATCCTCAATATGCCGCAGCTTACAATAACCTCGGGGTGATCTATGCGAACTTGGGCGATCGGCCTCGTGAACGCGAAGCCTTGGGAAAGGCAATCAGCCTTAACGATCATTTCGCTCCGGCTTTCGTCAACCTGGCTCGGATGGCGATTGCAGACCGCGATATGCCCGAAGCCGCGTCCTTCTTGAACAAAGCTACTGCCGCGGATCCCACGAATGCTCAGACTCTCGTGCTTCTCGCCAATGTGGAGTTGCTGCTAGGGCACTATGATCCGGCGATCGCTTCCTGCCGCAAGGCGCACTCTCTGTCCCAAGACTCGCACGCTTTAGCCCATTACATTGCGGCTCGAGCGTTCGAGCACCAAAGTCGTGTCCCGGAAGCGGTGGACGAATTCCAAACCTTCCTGAAGGAAGAACCGACTGGTAAACGCTCTGAGTCTGTGCGGAAAGAACTTTCGCACTTGCAGGGTCTGCCTCATTAGGGGGAGAACCTGGCTCTCGTTTCAAGGAAGGCACGCGTTCACCTGCGCAACCTGAGCCGATCAAGGCGTTTACCCTGATGCCCCGGCAACAGCACAAGTTGGAGGTTCAATAAGATCGCCTTATTAGGGGCGTCTCCGGGTATCGCTTGGCAGGACCTTAAAAACGCAGTAACGCAACGTGCAAAGTCAGCAAGGAAAACAAGACGACGGGCGGCTCGTCGCCAAGCCGCCCGTCTAAAGAGTTCTCGGTGCGTTTAGAACTCAATCCGAGCGTGCAACTGAATCACCCGACCCGACACGGCGGAGCCGGCAAATGCTCCGTATATGCTTGTCGGCCCCTCAGCTGTCGAGGTAACCGTACCAAACGGGGCGGAGTAAATATCATTTACGTCATTGTTTGGAATCTGGAAATTCGGATGATTGAAAACATTGTAGAAGTTGGCTCCAACTGCGAAGTCGACTCGCTCCGTCACTTTGAAGCGCTTCAACAGATCGAGGTCAGAGTCGAAAAAGTGCGGTCCACGGAAAGAGTTCCGACGGGTTGTGGCGAAACCGGTCTCCGTAACGTTAAAGTTGTCTGGGAATTGAGTTGCAGCGTCGAGGCAAGCGACCGGCTGCCCCGTCGTAGGATCGATTTTGGGCTTGCCACAACTCGTCGGGCCGACGCCAGAAAATTGTGCAAGGACTTCGGTGGCATTCACACCGTTTTGGAAAAGAAGTGGAGGAAATCCATCCAAGGCAGAGAACGGATACCCTGAACGGGCGAACACCGTACCCGAGATGCTCCACCCGCCAATGATCTGATTGACGATACCGCTCGAGGACTTGAACGGCAGCTCCCAAACGTAGCTCGCGGACAGATTGTGACGGACATCGTAGTCCGCATTGCCATAGTTAGTCGCCAAGCCTTGCGGCGACAACTGCACCAGTTGGCTTCCACCGGTTTCGCTCAGGTTGAAGGGCGATACTCCACCGTTGGATACGTCGTCCGTGGCGTGCGAGTAGGTGTAGCTGACTTGAGCTTGGAAGCCCTTGGCGAGTCGCTCCGTTAGCGAAGCGGTGACGCCGTTGTAATACGAACGCGCGGAGTTGTTCAGTTCGGAGACGTTATTTACCCGGCTCTCCGGCGAGGTTGCGGGCAATCCCGTGAAGGTCCCGAATGCACCTGCACCCGTATTTACCCACGGATTAAAGATGAAAATGTCATATCCACGGTTACCCACGTAGTTGACTGACGCCACAGTTTTCGATCCAAAAGAGTGTTGAATTTCCACATTCCACTCCACAAACTTCGGATTCTTGACTTGGTCAACTACCGAGTTATAGTCGGGAATAGCGCAGCCGGGTGCTACCGTCTGGTAGTCCGCGAGAGTTCCCCCGCCAAAGAAGGTCGAATTGAAGGCAGAGTTACAGGCCGTAATCTGGGTCTCGGTAGGCGGACCGTTGGGGTTCGCCGTGTCGGCCGGCGATATCGGCATGGGTGTAGGTGGCCGGAACAGGAAGCGGTTCGAAGTCGGCGAATTCAGAGCAAAACTATCGGCCAGCGTCGCGGGATACAGGTCAGAGAACAAGCCCACCCCGCCTCGAATCACTGTGTTGGACATACCTCCTGGGTTCCAGGCGAAACCAAAACGCGGCTGGAAGACCACCTTCTCGAGGTTGGGGAAAAGTGAATGTAGTCCGCCCGTAAACAACTGGTTAAATGGCGCCGTAGAATCGTGATCGGACTGAGTGAAGGGCTGTTCGAAACGCGAGATGCAATTCGTCTGGCATACCAGGTTCGAGTTGCGGTCCGCACGCAAGGTTAAAGTGAACTTTAGATTGGACTTTGCGCGCCATGTGTCCTGGAAATAAGCGCCAAGGCTATAGATTGCCATGGGCTGTTCGAGCGCCTCCGGGAAGTACTGACGGATGCGGCCGGTCAACCCATCGACAAATAGGTCCATGCCACCACTGCCAGTATGGCCACCGTCTATGTAAACTTGCGGAATCGTGCGCCTGCCGAATAATCCATCGGTTATGTCGTTTCGGCGGAAGTTGACTCCCAGCTTGAATTCGTGGCTGCCACGACTCAGGGACAGATCATCCGTAATTTGATACTGGGTCACTTTCCTGCCTTGCGGAAATGCCGAACTGGCACCCAGGGTAGCCCACCCGGCCCCAGTGTTTTCGATCAGGAAATACGGAAAAGCGGCCAA
Source organism: Candidatus Sulfotelmatobacter sp. (assembly GCA_049585895.1). Taxonomy (GTDB): domain Bacteria; phylum Acidobacteriota; class Terriglobia; order Terriglobales; family Acidobacteriaceae; genus Sulfotelmatobacter. The sequence goes on from JBAVAV010000753.1 coordinate 3,471, forward strand.
CGCTGCGGGACGGTTGGTGATGTCGAAAATCGCGCTATACCAGCTTACCGAGCCTATAAATGAGTTAATCGTAGTCGGAGTGATGGTACGCGTGTAGTTTATCTGCCCCTCGTACTGCGGCTGATTGCTAGTCGCATTAAACAGCGCATTCACTGGGTCAGTGGAAGTTGGCTGTAGTCCCCGATCCATCTTGTAACGGAGGAACAGCTTGTCGTTGTTGGTGATATTAAGGTCGGTTCGGGCGGAGAATATCCACTCGTGTGCCGGCTGTCCCACGGTGGAACGGAATACATTCGCGCACGCCGTACCGCCGCCACCAGAGGCTGGATCGCCGAATGCGGCGAACGCGCCCGCTGACGTCAAGTCGCCGCAGCCAAGATTGGTTCCGAAGCTAGCATCCACTGGCACCGAACGGCTGAGCCCCGGAGCGCCTTCATACAAATTGAAGATGTTCTGGTAAAACGGGAGTGCCGCCGGGTCATTCGCCGTAATGTTGCCCAAGACCGCATTGGCAAAGGTCTGGTTCGGTACGAACACCTGGCTGCTCGTGGCCAAGATGTAACGCAATCCCTCGTAGTCTGCAAAGAAAAACGCTTTGTCCTTCTTAATAGGTCCACCCACTCGAGCGGCGTACTGATTGTTGTTCACGAACGGACGCGGAGTGGAGGGCGTAGTCGCGTTATTGAACCAGTCGTTGGCGTTCATGGTGCGCCCATTCCACCAGTACATCGCGTTCCCATGGATGGTATTAGAGCCTGACTTGGTGGCGTAATCTATCTGCGCTCCTGCCTGGCGGCCATACTGCCCGGTATAACCGTTGCTGACCACGGCCACTTCTTGGACCTCATTCTTGCCCAGAAGCAGGTTGCTGGCGCCTGAATTGTTCAGGTTAAGATAGGGGTCCATTTCGTCGTTGCCGTTCAGTGTGAACAGATTGGACGTCGCTGGCAGACCAAAGGCGGTGAAGTTGCCATAGCCGCCTCCCGTGCTCATAACTACGCCCGGAGCGGTGTAGGCCACAGCCGTCAGGTCGTTACCAGAATTGGGAATTAGATCAACTTGTTGCGAGCTTAAGGACGTCTCGATATTCGCGTTCTCGGTCTGAATCAACGGTGCCGCACCTGTTACTTCAACCGTTTCGGAGCTCTGGCCAAGCTGCAACTGAATATTGGCGGTGGCCACAGTCCCGATCGCCACAGTCATAGTCTCGCTGGTTTTGCGAAAACCGGACTGCGTCACTACTACCTTGTAATTGCCGGGCTTGAGGAGCGAGAACCGGTACAGACCTGTCGTACTTGTCGTGGTCGTTTGAGACACACCTGTTTCCGTATTGGTCAGGGTGACAGTTGCATTCGCTACTACCGCGCTTGACGGATCGGTAACAATTCCGACCAAATCCCCGGTGACGATTGTCTGTGCAAATGCCTGAATGGCAAACAAGCCCACAACCAACAGCGTCGTAATAAGCCAATAGCTTCCAAATCGACTGCGCATGGCATCTCCTCGTATTCAGAACTTGAAGCATCCTGTCAGCCAGTCACAGGACGGGCAAACACTCGACGGCCAACACTAACTGTCCGCTGGACACTTGCTGACAACGTTGTCAATGCACGTACCATTCCACTGTTATGTTATCGGGTTGGTCAATGTATTCATAAGTTTACAAAGTTTACGGGGCTACAGCGATTGCAGTGAATATTATTTTTCATAGGTCTGCGTCGGTTTCTTATAGGCTCGCCGATCTAAAACCCCGCATCAGAAGTTCCTGGGTGTAAAATTCGATACTTCGTGATCCCTCAGTATCCACCGTTCCGGTCCCTCTTCTCGATCTTCAACGCCAGTTTGAGTAGATTCGCGCCGAGTGCTGGCTGCAGTGGGACGTGTCTGCGCTTCCCAGCACTACATCCTTGGAAAAGAAGTCGAAACCTTCGAGCGCGAGATCGCCGGCTTTTGCGGCGCGAAATATGCCGTCGGTTGCGCCTCGGGCAGGGACGCACTGTGGCTGGTGCTGGCTGCTGCCGGTGTAGGAGCCGGCGATCATGTCGTCACACCACACCCTTCAGCTTCTTTGCATCAGCCAGCGCCATCGTACGGGCCGGGGCTCGTCCCGTGTTCGTCGACATAGGCCCGCACACTTTCAATCTTGACGCGGCCCAAGTGGAAGCGCATTTGCGTGGCCGTAAGAATCGCAAGCTTCGCGCGCTGCTGCCGGTTCATCTTTACGGCCAGTGTGCCGACATGGACACACTGCAGCGCCTCGCCGAGAATTTCTTCCCGTCGGTGCTGGTGCTGGTCTTTATTACGACCAGTATTGTTCTCCTATGGCATTCTGGGGCGCTAGCGCGCCAAGTCGAATGAATATGCGCGCCCAAAAAAATAACGGCCTGTGGCACTCGCCACAGGCCGCTACGCCAACTTGAAGAACTTCTAGAAGAGGATCTTCAACCCAAATTGCATCTGGCGCGCCGAAGTGGTCCCATCCGGCTGAGTCAGAGTCGAGGTCGACAAGCCGAAAGTGCCGGCATCGATCATTTGGCCCTGGGGCAGATCAAAAGCTGTCCGATTGAAAAGGTTATAGCACTCGGCGCGGAACTGGAGGTGAAGCCGCTCAGTCACCTTTATATTCTTTGCGACCACCGCGTTCCAGTTGTTGGTACCGGGACCGGTGAAGTGGTTCCGGCCTGAGGTTCCGGCCGTATCAAAGGGAGGAAGGGCGAACGCACTGAGCGGCGGTCCCGTCATGTTCTTGGGATGCCCCGCCGGCGGTGTCAGGTCGCCTACAATGTCTGCACGATCGGACACGCCTGTGCGCTGGCTATCGCGGTAGCCAAAGACAGAAAAGTGCAATCCCGTCTGGAACGTAGTGACACCGGAAATCTGCCATCCCTCCAACACCCTTCCCAGCACGCCTGAACTCGCGTAGGCCTTCCCGCGGCCGAAGGGCAGCTCCCAGACTTAATTGATCGACAAGCGGTGCCGGACATCGAAGTCTGAGTTTCCGCGCTCCAATGCCAAGTCGAATGAGTTGCGCGGTATGCTATGGTTGAACGCGCCTTCTCCCGGGGCAATCGGATCGGCACTGTCGTCGATGGAATGGGCCCAAGTATACGCCCCTTGGATCTGCAGGCCATGCGACATACGCTTGGTGATGTTGACTTGCGCCGCATTGTAGAACGAATGTGCCGCCGACTGGTTCACAATGGCCTCGAAGAACGCAGTGTTATTGACCGTATCAAAGCGGTTGCCATTGAGGGTGTAGATGCCGTCGACCCCTCCCAGGTAGAGCAGGGACCCACTTACCAGGCTGGGGTCTTGCGAGCAGGGCGTGCCAAAGCAATCCCCACTCGTTAATAGTGTCTGAATCAAGTTCGTCTGCGGCTGGTTCCCATTGACAGGCCGGTACAGGCGCCCTCCGCGTCGGCCGACATAGTTCATTTCGACACTTACGTCCCCGTGGAACTCACGTTGGATACCCGCGTTCCAGGCCTCCTGATACGGCATTTTGATGTTGTCGGCAATGATGTCCGGAGTGATGAAAGCGTCCTGTCCGACCACGGCGAGTGCGGGCACCGTAGGCGGCAAGGGTGTGCTCTCCGGAGTGCTGAACGGCTCATTGAAATAGGTCTGCTGGAAAGGCGGGTTGCCCCGGGCATTGCCCAGCAGATTGCCAAAAATTCGATCGTGAAAGATGCCATAACCTACGCGCACGGATGTCTTTCCGTTCTTAAATGGATCCCAGGAGAAACCTACTCGAGGCTCAAAGTCCCGGAAATCGTTGTTGTAAAGCAGCTTCCCCGTACCTGGCCCCACGGCTTGAAATGTAAATGGCGCAAAACCCGAGGGATCGGCGTAGAGATTGGAAAAACTATTGTTGACTTCAAAAGGTACCCCGTTGAACTGATAGCGCAATCCGAAGTTCAGCGTCAGATTCGACCGGACCTTCCAACTGTCCTGGCCGTAGAAGTCGTACTCGTGGTAACGAAACTGCCGGTTGTCGGTGCTCGCTTGCGTCAAAGCCTGTCCTGAGAAGAACTGATTCTGCGATTCGGTGTCCATGAGCCCGAACAGCAAGTCTCCCAGGTTTTGCAAGTCGGGAGATCCACAACCGTTTGTGGTGAAGTCCCCGTCTCCCGGG
>JBAVAV010000754.1:0-3566 GCA_049585895.1 Candidatus Sulfotelmatobacter sp.
CGCATATACTTCTGCTTCACCGTGCCAAACAACGGATCGATCTGCGTGAGCGAAGAAATCTCATCGCCCCACAATTCGATGCGGTAGGCCATGTCGTCGTAAGTAGGGAAGACCTCAATCACGTCGCCGCGCACCCGAAACGTCCCACGCCGGAAATCTCCATTCGTTCGCTCGTAGAGAATGTCGACCAGCCGCCGAGTAATGTCTTCGCGCTTGATCTTCTGGCCCTTTTCCAGAAACAGCATCATGCCGTAATACGCTTCCGGCGAGCCGAGGCCATAGATGCAGCTCACCGAAGCCACAATCAGCGCGTCCCGGCGCTCAAACAAAGAACGCGTCGCCGAAAGGCGCAGCTTTTCCAACTCCTCGTTGATGGTCGCTTCTTTTTCGATGTAGAGATCGGCAGCCGGAACGTAGGCTTCAGGCTGGTAGTAGTCGTAGTACGAAACAAAGTACTCAACCGCATTGTGCGGGAAAAAGCTCTTGAACTCATGATAAAGCTGCGCCGCCAGCGTCTTGTTATGCGCCATCACCAAAGTCGGACGGTTCACCGCCTCAATCACTTTGGCCATGGTAAACGTTTTGCCCGACCCCGTGACTCCGAGCAAAACCTGATGCGCCTCGCGGTCAAAGACTCCGCGCAGCAGCGACTCGATGGCGCGGCCTTGATCGCCTTGTGGCTTGTAGTCGGAGACGAGTTTGAAGTCCATGGAAGAAGCTCTTCGCTGTTAGCTCTTAGCCTTTAGCCAACCCGGTGATTGTCATTACGAGCAAAGCGGGAATCTGCTGTCCTCGGCCATCCGGATAGAAAGCAATTTCGACGAGTGAGAATCCTTCCATTATAACTCTGCTAAGTGGGTGAGATCGCGGGTCGTGGTGAGGGCACAGCCCAAGGGGGAGGGCCATTATAATCGCTTGTCATGCGCCGGATGCGGCCTGTACGGGAGGTACTGTGGAGCTGTGGCAAGTGGTTTTGGTAGCTTTGGGTGGGAATGCGACGCTCCTCCTTGCGGTCGCCTTTCTTGGTAAATCGCTGATTGGCAACTTTCTCACGAAGGACCTAGAGAGGTTTAAAGGAGATCTGCAACTAGCGGCGGTAGAGCATCAAATCCGCTTCTCCAAGCTCTACGAAAAGCGGGCGGTGGTTCTAGCCGATCTCTACAGGCTGCTGGTGATTGCCACTTGGGAAACTGAGAGTTTTGTTTCGCCCATCGGAGGAGGCGCAGAAGAACAATACCGGAAGGCGCTTGATGCGATCGCAGAGTACTATCGCTTTTTCGATCAGCACCGCATCTACATGCCAGAGGAGCTGTGTCCCGCACTTGAAGACTTCGGCAGAAAACTTCGTTCGCCGACCATTGGTTTCGGCACGTATCTCGAATTCAAGTACCCTAACGAGGCTACTTCTCAAGAGAAACTGAAGGCTTGGCTTGAAGCATGGGATTCCGTTAAGAACGTAATTCCTCAACTTCGGAGTGCAATCGAAGCCGAGTTTCGCAGGTTGTTGGGTGCCAGCACTGTGCGAACCGACGAAAAAGAGTGATCGTAGCGGCTGTACATTGAAGGGTTGTGGTTGTGGCGCAAACTACAGAATCGCCTACCGAGTGTGCCTACAGCTCCGCCAGCACCCGATGCACCAGATAAATGCAGATCGATCCTTCGCCCACGGCGGAGGCCACGCGCTTCACGTTGCCGGCGCGCACATCGCCTACGGCAAAGACTCCGGGCAGGCTCGTCTCGAGCATTTGCGGCACGCGCGAAAGGGGCCAGTGGAAGTTCTGGATCACGGGATCCAGATCGCGCCCGGTGAGGATAAAGCCCTTGTTATCGAGTGCGACGCAGCCTTCCAGCCAGTCAGTCCGCGGAGAAGCTCCCGCCATGATGAAGAGATGCCGGATGTCGTGGGTAGAAGTCTGGCCGGTGTTGTTGTCCCGCCAGGTAACGCGCTCCAGTTGCAAATCGCCGTTGAGGCCCACAATTTCCGTGCAGTAGTGCAATTCGATCGCGGGATTTTCTTCAATGCGCTGAATCAGGTAGCGCGACATGGTGTCCGACAACTGGCCCGAACGCACCAGCATATGCACCTTGCCCGCAGTTTGCGACAAGTACACTGCCGCCTGACCCGCCGAGTTTCCGCCGCCCACCACAATCGCATCGTCTTTCCCGCACAACTGCGCTTCAATGTAAGTAGCTCCGTAGTAAACGCCCTGGCCTTCAAACTTCTTCAGGTTATCGATATTCGGCTTGTTGTATTGCGCGCCACTGGCGATCACGACGCTACGCGCGTGAATTACCTGGCCGCAGTCCACACTCAACTCGTATGGACGCTTTTCACAATTCAATTTTATGACGTTGGCAGCGACAAGCATCTTGGCGCCAAATTTTTGGGCTTGCGCGGCGGCACGGCCAGCCAGTTCCTGTCCTGAAATTCCAGTGGGAAAGCCCAGATAGTTTTCGATTTTGGAGCTCGATCCCGCTTGCCCACCGGGAGACTCGGCCTCGATCACCAGAACGTCCAGGCCCTCCGATGCGCCGTAAACCGCCGCAGCCAGGCCGGAGGGCCCGGCGCCAACGATCACCAAATCGCGCACATCTTTCGCCGTGATGTGCGCGTTGAGTCCCAGGCACCTCGCCAACTCCTGAATCGACGGGCTGCGCAGCACCGTGCGATTGTTGCAGATGACCACGGGAATCTCTTCCATGGTGACGTGAAAGCGGTCGAGCAGCTCCTGCGAGCTGGTATCCGTGTCCAGATCCAGGTAGGTGTGCGGATGTCCGTTGCGGGTGAGAAACTCGCGCAAATGTAAAGTCTGGGCGGAGTGCCGCGATCCCAGCAGAATCACATTGCCGTAGCCGTGGCTGATCAATGCCACCCGGCGCAGGATGAAGGCGCGCATGAAGATTTCGCTTAGTTCGGCGTCCCGGGCGACCAAAGTTCGCAACTCGTCATTGCTCATTTCCAGAAACTCACCGGCGGCGGTGACCCGGCCGCGCACCAGGCAGCGGCGGCCGGAAATCATGCTCATTTCCCCGGTGAACTCCCCAGCTTCATGCCGGACGATCGGGCGCTCCCCGTGAAGATCGGGTTGCACGATCTCCATGCTGCCCGAGAGCAGCACGAAAAACGGGACGTCGCTATCGCCCGGCTCAAACAAGATCTCGCCCGCCTTCACTTTTCGCACCTTGCTGGAACCACGGAGGCGGCGAATCTGTTCCGCAGTCAGAACGGGAAAAGCTTCGCCACGGAGATCAGCCGTCAGAGGCGTTAACTGGGAAGACATAGTTTCTCCCGGCAACAAGCCAATTTAGAAGATTGAAATTAGTAGATGACGCTGACAAGGATTGGGGTTCAAAGCAAGGCGGAGGCGGCGCGCTACTTACTTTTCCTGCACTTTCCCCATGCCCACAATCTTCGCCGAGGGCGCCGAAGACGCGCCTCCCGATCATCCAGAGGCTCAAAAATAATCTCCTTAACGAATGCTGAATGACTCCCTGTTTTCTGTGCTAGACTCCTTTCCATCCCCAAGAGCGGCCGCCTTGGCCGCTTCAAGCAGCGGCTCCTCACT
>JBAVAV010000755.1:0-2636 GCA_049585895.1 Candidatus Sulfotelmatobacter sp.
GGCATAGTTCTCAAGATCTGGTGGAATCTCATCCAGCTTATCCAGAAACCAAGTCTTCGGTACTGACTCGTGCTTCAGGTAGGGAATCGAAAACTTGCTGATGCGGAAATACCAGTTGGGATGTCCCGCCCACTCCACGTCAAGGTCGTCGCGCCAGTCGAAGCTTAGTTTGACTCCCTTGCGCTGCAACTCATCCACAATGGCCCGGTTATAAATACGCCGGACGGGCACGCGCTTCCCGCCGCGCTCGTAATAAAGATGCGTACCTTCTTTCTTGATCGAGGTAATGTCGACCGTGCGAATGCCCAGCATCTTCTCGGTGAGCAGAAAATCAGGCAGCGTCTTCTGCTCCCCGGGGTCAATTTCCATCAGGATCACATTCTCCGGATCGTGCGAGCCCACAATCGCCCGCCGCAGAAGCTCCCGACAAGAAGCCGCATCCAATCCGCCGAGAAAGTACTTCAATTCTGAAGAGGCCGAGATCCGAGGTCCGAGGTCCGAAGCCTGCAGTCCGTATACGTCGATGTAAGCCTGCGCCAGCGCAACCTGATACGCATAGAGAGAAGGGAAGGCCTGCAATTCCACCAGCTTGGGCTGCAACTCGCCGCGCGCATCGCGCACCAGCCCGAAATCCACCTGCACAAACATGGGATGCGCCGGCTCATTCGGGACTTTGAACTCGGCGGGAACTGCCTTGTCCGACTGCGCGCGATACTCCGGGTTCTCCACCAACTGCCGGATCAGCTCTTTCCCGTCCTCGGCCATTCGATCCAGCAGCGACTTCGGAAAGAAGCAGGGAGTCTCCGACAGGCGGAACTGCACATGGGTTCCGCAGGTGTCATCGACCCGCCGCAGGAATGCCCGATATTTGTCTGGAGTAAAGCTAGCGTTGAACTGCTTTCGTAGGGAGGGGATCATCAGTAACGTCGAAGTAGTGCTCAATCAGTAGCGCCGGCGTCCCGCCGGCTGTCGCGAGGGCGACCCGCCCTCGCAGCCTGTAAAGGACCGCAAGGTCGATCACCAACGAAGATGCTGTCCTTCCCAGCGAGGCAAGGACGTTTACGGTAAGCCGGCGCAAGAAAGTCCTACGCTTCCAACAGAAACTTCCCATCCTGCATGATCTGCTCGTCGTCCACCCAGATGTTGAACTTCCGTCCTACCACATCAATGTGCGTCGACGAATCCCACTCTGCTCCTGTGTGCGACCCATACGGATTGCCGAAGGCAATATGCACTCCGGGATATTTCTCATCCTGCAGAATTTGCCCAATTACGTCCTTCAAATCAATATTTGTCCCGATGGCAAACTCGCCCACGCGGTCACTGTTCTCATCGGTGTGCGTGTACTTCCAGAAGTCGTCCTCCAGGTCCTTATTTTCGGAGTACGCTTCGGTAAGCCGGTTGCCTTTGATGCGCACCGTCAGAGGCGTGTCTTTCAGGCTCCCGAACTTCGTGCATAAGTAGTCTCCAACCACGCCGTCGATTACAAACGTTCCGTTCACTTCGCCCGGCGTGGTAAAAATTTCCCCGCCCGGCAGATTTCCCCACTTTTCCGGAGAGATAATACCGCTGGTCTTGAGCCAGCGGTAGTTCGGATTCAACTGCGCTGTCAGGTCCGTTCCTGCCGCGGTTCTCGCCCGCACCCAGCGCGCCTTGCGCACCATCTCCACCACTTTGACGCTCAACCGGTCCACCTTGCGGAAATCCGCCCGCATTCCCTCCAGCATGATCTGCCGGTTGATGTTCACCATGTGCGCGTGCCGGATCTTGCGCCGGTTCACCACATCCGTCATCTGCATGCGGGAGCGCAATTCGTTCCTCTGGGCCCACACCGCAAAAATCGAAACCTGGCTGGTCTCGAGATCCTGCGCAATCTCGCGAGGTAAATCCGTCAGCGGACGCGGCGCAAGGTCTTCCAGCAGCCAGGCATGGTAGGGGGCGCCAACCGCTTCCAGTTCATGCACAATCGACGCCGCGATCTCCTGCGTGGCCTCGTCGGTAATCACACACACCTTTTCATGCGGCTGCACCTGCAGGCACACATTTACGGCATTGCGCGCACCCGGCGTAAATTCAGGATCAAAGGGGATTTGGTTGAGAGGTCGTTTCGTCGAACCCGCAGAAATGGTCATCACCCTACTTTCCTGACGGAAACCGGGTCGTCATTCTCCGTCAGCCCCGCTTCGGTCTCCCCGATTACATAGTCGACGACTTTCTTCAAATCGCCGGTTTGCTCGAACACGCGAAGCTGCCGGTCAGCTCCGCTGCCCTCATCGAGAATCTTGTGGATGTACTCTACTTCCTCGCGCGAATCCAGCTCGTCCAACACATCATCCACAAACTCCAGATATTCACGAATCAGATCTTTTACCGGCACTTCCGTCTGCTTGCCGAAGTCAATCAGCTTGCCGTTCAGCCCATAGCGTGCCGCCCGCCACTTGTTCTCCATGATCAGCGCCCGGCGGTAGAGCCGGAACCCCTGATTCGCGGAATAAAGCTTGTAGAGCTTGGCCACGGTCGCTTGAATCAGCGCCGCAATCTCGATTGTCTCGTCCGCGCGCATGGGAATATCGCACACCCGGAACTCGATCGTGTTGAAAAACGGATGCGGCCGGATGTCCCACCAGATCTTCTTG
>JBAVAV010000756.1:0-9008 GCA_049585895.1 Candidatus Sulfotelmatobacter sp.
ATATTATCCGGGCAACCAGCCAACTCGAGTGCCGGAACCATGCGCGGTCCCGGCACTTTTTTCTTCTTCGGACTTGTTCCGCCACCTGAATCCGGAATAGATTGACCGACATCTATCCAGCAATGAATTTGGAACGAGACGGAATATTTTCCGGCCTGGCTGTGCCCTTGAATCAGCCTTCGGCTATTCACGGATGGGGTGGAGAGCCGGCGGCAGCAAATGTCAGCCGGCCTGCCTCGGACTCCGCTTTGCTTGACGCTTACTCGCGCGCGGTGACGGGAGCCGTGGAGCGGGTCAGCCCGTCGGTGGTGAACATTGAAGTACATCAGGCAGTGCAACCGTCCTCCGGCCGCACGCGTTCGGGAGAGCCACAAGAGCGGCGTGGCGGAGGATCGGGATTCGTGTTCACGCCCGATGGCCTCATTCTCACCAACAGCCATGTTGTGCACGATGCCAAACGCATCGACGTCACGCTGAGCGATGGGCGGCGCGTGCCGGCCAGCGCGATCGGCGACGATCCGGCGAGCGATCTGGCCGTGATTCGCGTCGACGAGCCGCGCATAGACGAGCCGGGATTGACCGCGGCTGCTCTGGGCGACTCGCAGCAGCTTCGCGTGGGGCAGGTCGCGATTGCGATTGGCGCTCCCTATGGGTTTCAGTCGACCGTGACTGCGGGCGTGGTGAGCGCGCTTGGCAGGTCGCTGCGCTCGTATTCCGGGCGGCTGATCGATGATGTGATTCAAACCGACGCTGCGCTCAATCCGGGCAATTCGGGCGGGCCGCTGGTGGATTCCGCCGGGCGTGTGATCGGCGTGAACACCGCGACCATTCTGCCGGCGCAGGGCATCTGCTTCGCGATTGGGATTAATACGGCCAAGTTCGTGGCCAGCCGCCTGCTGCGTGATGGACGCATCCGGCGCAGCTACATCGGCGTCTCCGGACAGACTGTGCCGGTGCACCGCCGAGTAGTGCGGTTCTACGATCTGCCGAAAGAAACGGGCGCGCTCGTGCTGTCGGTAGAGGAAAACAGTCCAGCCAAGCGCGCGGGGTTGCGGGATGGCGACGTGATCGTGGCGCTGGAGGGGAAGGCTGTGGCTGGCGTGGATGATCTGCATCGCGTGCTGACGGATTTGCGGGTTGGCGTGAGTTGCTCGCTGACCGTGCTGCGACATACGGAGAAGCTGGAGTTGAAGATCGTGCCTGAGGAAGCGGCGAACGTTTAGGTTTTGTCCTCCATCGCGGCGAAGCCGGTTGATCATCCTGCCTGTCATTATTCTTGATTGCTCCTTGCACTTCCCCGCTGCATCAGCTCGCGCGAAAGGTGGCGAATCGCCTTCCCGCTCTAGGAAAATGGCTATTTACTGTTTTATAACTATGGGGTACCCCCTCCCCCCTGAACTATTAGAATCATCCGGTTAGCGCCAAAATGCGATTTGAACCATTGGGATCAATAACTTACGGGCAAAATCTTGAGCCGCAAGGAGTTAGTTGGCTACATCTGGGTATCAAAGAGCTTGGCTGAAACCCATAGTGTTGGCCGACGGGCTTGCTTAGGTCAAGTCCACGAAAGTAGATATGTGGAGCACCTTTCACGTCTTCTGAAGCTGCTTCGCACGGAAATCTCCTTGTGCACAGGGGAATATTATTTTGGTAACGTCGCGTGGGCATCTATTGCATGCTCGAGTGAACTATAAATTAGGTTGTTATGCCGAAGCCCGCACCCAAGTCGAAATCCGCGCTGGACACGCTCATCGACTCCGTCAGCCGTATCAGGTCTGAAGCGAGGGAGCGCATGTCGGAAGAAGAGTTCCGTGAGGCGGAACGGAAGTTCAATGAACTAGCCCGTAAAGTTCGTGCTCGCCAATGGCGCGTGACTCGCCCCTAGCTTCGAGGGCTAGGGCGCCCGCACCACAACCGTCCAGCCACACCTGGCTGGTCATTGCTTCCCTCTCCACCCTGTGTTAGCCTCTATCCGAGGCATCCACTTTGTACGACAAAGTTCCTGCGGGGCTGGATCGAAAAGAGGCGGATGTCTACCGGCATCTCGATCCACGGCAGCTCCCCAAACACATCGCGATCATTATGGACGGCAATGGGCGCTGGGCCAAACGGCGGCACATGCCGCGTGTGGCTGGACATCGCGCCGGCGTGGCTGCCGTGCGCTCGACGGTGGAGACCGCGGCCCGCATTCATATTCAGGCGCTGACGCTTTATGCTTTTTCCGAAGAGAACTGGAAGAAGCGTCCCCGGAGCGAAGTCGATTTTTTGATGCGCCTGCTCAGCCGCTACCTGAAGGCGGAAGTTCCTACGCTCAACAAGAACAATATTCGCCTCGAGTACATCGGCCGGCAACATGAGCTTCCCGAGGACGTGCAGGAGCGCATGGAGTGGGCGCGCCAGAGTACGTCGACCAACGGCGGCATGGTGCTCACGCTGGCGCTGAACTACAGCGCGCGCAGCGAACTGGTGGATGCCTTCCGCTCGATGCTGACTGCGGCGGCGCAGAATGGCGGCATCGAGCATCTGCACATCGACGAAGATACCATTGGTCAACATCTTTACACCAAGCATCTGCCCGACCCCGACCTGGTGGTGCGCACCAGCGGTGAGATGCGGCTGAGCAACTTTCTCCTGTGGCAACTGGCTTATGCCGAGATCTATGTGACGCCGACCTTGTGGCCGGATTTCCGCGGCCTGCATCTGCTCGAAGGCATTGCCGAGTATCAGAAGCGGGAACGGCGCTACGGTGGGCTGAATCACGGCCAACATGCGACAGCCCTTTAACCCCAGTAAACACGGTGAAACCCATTAGGATTCCCGCTGTGTGCCTCGGTGCCCTCTGTGGTTAAATGTCATTTCACTAAGCTCATCTCCCTTGCTAAAACGCATCGCGACCGCGGTCATCCTTATTCCGATTGTGCTGGCGCTGATCTTGCGCGCGCCGGTGCCCGCGCTGGCCTTTGTGGCGGCCGGCGTCGCGCTGCTTACAGCGCAGGAATTTCTGAAGCTTACGGAATCCTTCGGCGTGCATCCGCTGCGTCTGCCGACTTACATCTTCGTGGCGCTGTTCTTTCTGCTGCTGGCGGTCAGCGCCGGCGGCGACACACCTCAGCTTTGGACGATCAAGTTTGTTCTCTCCCTGGGGTTTGCCGCCGCGATCGCGCCATTTCTTTTTCTAACCGTGGGCATGAGGGGCGCACAGATGAGCGGCGCGTACCCGGCGGCGGCAGCCTCGGCGTTTGCGTTCGTTTACATCGCCCTGCCTCTGGCAATGCTGGTGCAGCTTCGCCAGCAGGCTGCCGGAGCGATCTACCTGCTCTACCTTCTGTTGGTGGTCTGGGCGGGAGATATCTTTGCCTACTTCGTTGGCCGCTCACTGGGACGGCACCGCATGGCGCCGCGCATCAGCCCGAAGAAAACCTGGGAGGGCGCGGCGGCTTCGCTGGCGGCAAGCCTGGTGGTGGGAATCCTGCTGTTCGATCATGCGGCGCAGATCAGTTCCGCGCTGCTGCGCTGGGGCTTGATTGCGCGGCGCGATGGCATGTTCGGGCTGGAGAAACCGGACCTGTGGCCAATCATCCTGCTAACGACGGCGCTGAACGTGGCCGCCCAGCTCGGCGATCTGGTGGAATCGCTGATAAAGCGCGGCGCCGGAGTAAAGGATTCTGGCGCCATTCTGCCCGGCCACGGCGGCATGCTCGACCGCATCGATGCCCTGCTCTTTGCCGCGCCGGTGATGTGGTACTATGCAGCTTGGCGTGTGATGCAGTAGGCATCACGCGAGGAAATGGCGCTTTCGTCTCAGCAACCCCCACTGAGAGCCCTTCATCCGGACACCTCCCTCAGCCAGGCAAAACTCGCGCAAATGCAGCGCCTTGCGACCGAAGCCCTGCGAGATTCGCTCGTTCCAGGGCGCAAGGATTGCCTCAAGGCTAGGCCGGATGGAACTATACTGGATGGACATCATCGAATTCAGGTTCTGCGCCAGCGCGGCGTAGACGTTGACTCGCTTCCACGCGAGGTCGTCCTGAAGGAGGACGAGTAAACTTGAGAGCAGAACTCTATTGGCTCGATGGGCCCTGGCCGGGAAGGCTTGCGGTTGCGGCCCGCCCGCGGGGTGGGGACTGGCTCGGAGATGACGTCGCGGCCTGGAAGCGAGCCGGGGTTGACGTCGTGTTTTCATTACTCACTCCTCAAGAAGAAACAGACTTGGATCTCAGTAGTGAAGCGCGGGAATTTCTGGCACTGGGAATGCAGTTCGTGGCGTTTCCAATTTCCGATCGTCAAGTGCCGGGTTCGGAGGCGAAACTGGCCGCAGTTTTGGAGAAACTCGATGCCTCTCTTTCGGCCGGCAAGAATGCTGTCGTGCATTGTCGTCAGGGAATTGGCCGAAGCGGGCTGGTGGCGGCATGCTTGCTCATCACCAAGGGATTGAGCCCGGGGGCAGCCATAGAGAATGTATCGGCGGCGCGCGGCGTCACCGTCCCTGAAACAGCGGAACAAAGGGACTGGATTGACCGTTATGCCGCGGCGTTGGCGACACGAAATTCATGAAGTCGGTATGACGTGGCCTCACAAATGTCGACTATGAAACGCATTGCCATCCTGGGATCGACCGGCTCGATCGGCCGCAGCACGCTCAGTGTGGCCGAGGCGTATCCGGAACGCTTTCAGGTGGTGGCGCTGGCTGTGGGTCGAAATTTGGACGCCGCTTTTGAGCAGGCCTGCCGCTGGCAACCGCGCGTAATTTCCGTGGGGGTGGAGAAGGATGCCGAAATACTGCGTTCCCGCCTGAAGAAAGAAGGCCCGCACGGCATTGAGATCGTTCACGGGGCAGCCGGAGCGGTGCGGGTGGCCACGCATGCGGAAGTCGATTTCGTCGTGAGCGCTATCGTGGGCGTGGCCGGACTTGAGGCCACTTATGAGGCGGCGCGCGCGGGAAAAATTGTTGGCCTGGCGAACAAGGAGTGTCTGGTCGCCGCCGGCGAGCTGATCACTTCCGAAGCGCGCAAGCAAGGCAAGCCGCTTTTGCCCATCGACAGCGAGCACAATGCCGTGCATCAGTGCCTGCGTGGCGGCAAGATGGAAGAAGTCGAGCGGATCTGGCTGACCGCCTCGGGTGGGCCTTTTTTGAACACACCGCGTTCCCAGTTTGGATCGATCACGGTGGAGCAGGCGTTAAACCATCCTACCTGGCGGATGGGCAAGCGGATTACTATCGATTCGGCCACCTTGATGAATAAGGGGTTCGAGGTGATCGAAGCATGCAGATTGTTTCACATGCCGCCCGAAAAAGTGGAAGTGATTATCCATCCCCAGTCGACAATTCATTCTATGGTCGAGTTTGTGGATGGCAGCATACTTGCTCAGTTTTCGGTGACGGACATGCGCCTGCCGATTTTGTACGCTTTGACCTATCCTGAGCGGATTCAATCGGATATGCGCTTTCCGGTGATGGCTTTGCGCCAACTGGACTTCTGTCCTCCAGATGTACAGAAATTTCCTTGCCTGCGCCTGGCGTACGAGGCGGCGGAGGCGGGCGGCGCGAAAACCGCGGCCCTTAATGCCGCCGATGAGGTTGCTGTAGCCGCGTTTCTTGAGGGCGGCATTCGGTTTGATGAGATTCCCAGGATTATTGAAGACACACTTTCAGCAACAAACTCTGGGCAGTTGGAGTCTATAGCGCAGGTGCTTGAAGCGGATGCGGCTGCCCGCCGATATGCGAAGCAGAGGGTCGCGGATTTGAGCCGGAAGGTGGCGCAGTCGCAGGCCACGTCTTTTGTCTAGAAGGTGCATCTAAAGAATCACAAGATGCCAAAACCGGAATCTAACAAGCGGGAGATTACGTAACTCAGTTATGTCTGACTTTCTCACGTCCCTCGTCGCCGTCGTCGTCGTCCTAGGGTTCATGATCTTGATCCACGAGTTTGGTCACTATGCCGTGGCCAAGTGGCTGGGGGTACGCGTCGAGGTCTTTTCTATCGGCTTCGGCAAGCGCCTGCTCGGGGTGCGCAAGGGTGACACCGACTACCGCATCAGCGCGATTCCGCTGGGCGGCTACGTCAAGATGAGCGGCGAGAACCCGATGGATGAGCGCACCGGCGACCCCGCCGAGTTTCTCTCGCATCCGCGCTGGCATCGTTTTCTGATCGCCATCGCCGGACCCTCTATGAACATTCTGCTGGCCATTTTTCTGCTCACCAGCGTGTACATGGTGCACTACGAGTATCCCGTCTATATGGACAAGGCGGCCGTCATCGACGGCGTGAAGGCTGACTCCGCCGCCGCCCAGGCCGGACTGCAGCCGGGCGACCGCATTATCAAGCTTGACGGCATCGTGAATCCGACCTGGGAGCAAGTGCAACCCCGGGTCTTGATCAGCCCCAACCAGCCTCTGGCCGTCACCATTCAGCGTGGCGACAGAGTTTTTGAGACCAGCATAAAACCCAAGCCCGTTACCACTTCGGAGGTCGGCTCCGCCGGATGGTACCCCGAAGAGCCCGTCATCATCGGCCGGATGGAAGATGACATGCCTGCCGTCAAAGCCGGAATGCGCGAGGACGACCACGTCATTGCCATGGACGGTCAGCTCCTGGGCTCGATCGATGCCATGATCGAACGCCTGCAACAGACCAAAGATAAGCCGGTGGACCTTACTGTCGTCCGTGGCGGTCAAACTCTGAGCTTCCACTTGCAACCCGTATTTTCCAAGACCGAAGATCCGAAAGAACAGCGCTATCGCCTGGGATTCCTCAACAAAGAAGAGACCCGGGTCACGACGTTGCCCTTCGCGCAGGCGCTCAGCCTCTCTTTGGAAGAGAACAAGAAGTATTCTCTTCTGCTTCTGGAGCTGGCCAAGAAACTGGTGCAGGGAAAAGTTTCGCCGCGCATGGTTTCCGGCCCCATCGGCATCGCACAGGAGGCCGGCTACGCTGCGCAACAAAAAGGCTGGACTCCGCTGCTCGCGCTCACTGCGGGCATTAGCCTGAACCTGGGAATCTTCAACCTGCTGCCCATTCCCATCCTCGATGGCGGCGTCATTCTCTTCCTCTTCATCGAGAGCCTGATGCGCCGCGACGTGAGCCTGCGCATCAAAGAGCGCGTCTATCAGGCCGCATTCGTCTTCCTCGTGCTGTTTGCCGTCATGGTCATCTACAACGACCTGATGAAAACCTTGCCCGGTTTGGCGGAGCGGTTGCCCTAGCTGGTGTATGGACGCGGTTAGCCGTTCGTCCGTCCGGAATCGAGTCTCTCGATTTCATCCTTGCATAGCCCTCGGCACGTCCCTGAACGCTGCACCTGATCGCTTGCCAGGCTAAAGTTACGAGCCACAGCATGTAGCTAAGAAATGCGAACCTCGGGGGCCAGCCAATGTTAACGCCAGGCCCATAAGCATGCGGGCCTAGCGGGACCACAAAAATGCCTGTGTATACCGCAAAGCCCAGGAACCCGAACAATGGCGACCCAGCACTCCAAAGCAAAGCCTTTCGCGCCCGCGCCCACATTTGGTTACGGACCAGGCTTAGGTTGATTAACAGGGCTGCAAACGGAAGTAGCATCAATTGGATAGTCCCGAAGGTTACGTGAAGGGTACCGGTTGTCGATAGGGGGTAATGAAGAGGCATGGGATCTGTCGTAAAGATGCCCACCCCGGCGGCGCCAATTACGCAGATTAGGAGTATGCCGAGTCCAATGCGTCCCATGGCCCCTTGGAGTTGCGCCCTGAGCATCACAAATAAAGCTGCGTAGCTCACTGCCGAGAGGAGAAATCCTACTGACATAATCCAGCCGTGGGGTCCGATGGCCCACTCGCTGACCGTGTGCCAGGCAGGATCCAGGTCCGGTCTGAGAAAGATCAAAACAACTAATAGGATTTGATACGACACGATCGCGCCTATCGCCAGTCGTGCTGCAGTCGGTGAAATGGCTGCCGAGGGTTTTGCCAGTGCTTTGCTCGTCATGGGTATTCACCTTAGGATGTAGATTCTGCCAGCTCGGATCCCCACTTCCGACCAAGTCGAACGCTAAGGCCCACTGCCCGAATGCGATTTCGCAACCTGAGCAACCTAGATTATTTCTTCCAGCCGCACGTAGCTCGCTTCCATTCCACGCTCCATACCGGTCGCGAGCATCGCCGCCCGCGTTTGAGCATCAGGCAGCGTCATTCGCATCGTCATCAAGGTCCCATTGCCGTCCGCAACGAATCTGGTTTCAACACGGTTGTCCGGCGTAGCGTCCGGCATATGCATCCGCTCGATATGGACGATCTTGTTGTAAGGCTCAAGTTCCACATACTCGCCGGTAATATGGAATCCCCGGCCTTTGCCATTCGTCCACTCGTAACGGATCTTGCCGCCGGGCTTAGCCTCATTGATGCATACGGGCATCGTCCAACCTTCTGGGCCAAGCAACCATTTCTGAATTAGTTTCGGATCGGTATGGGCACGGTACACAGCTTCTGGAGGCGCAGCAAAGCGCCTTGTCACAATTACGTGAGTATCTCCTTCGGTCTTCAGCGTCATCTTGCTCATCGCTTTTCTCCTTTCTTGTGTTCGATCCCGGCCAGAACTTCGTCCAGCCGGTCGTAGTTTTTCTCAAGGGCTTTTCGCAGCATGGCCAGCCATTGGTCCATCGCTTCAATACCCGCTTTTGCGAGACGACGAGGGCGCTTCGTACCCTCGACCCGGCGAACGATCAGTCCTGCATCTTCGAGCACCTTCAGGTGCTGGGAGACCGCAGGTTGCGTCATCTCGAACGGCTCCGCCAGTGCATTGACCGTGGCCTCCCCTTTGGCAAGACGCGCAAGAATTGCCCGACGCGTCGGGTCAGCCAGGGCAGAGAAGGCGGCATCGAGATCATTCATAACTGATAACTTATATAAGTTATAGGTTATTGTCAAGGGAAATTTGTTCTATTCACAGAAAGTCGGGGAAGGTGAACGAACTTCCATTTCTTGAAAGGTCTAATCCGGCAGCTCGGTTTCGTTGTTCGTCATCGGAGATCAAATG
>JBAVAV010000757.1:0-4035 GCA_049585895.1 Candidatus Sulfotelmatobacter sp.
CACGCATATCGCCGGCGAAGGACTCGAAAGTTCCGTGCAGATGCGGCCGGACCGCATGGGCGGGGATCTGGAAGGGGAAGCTGGTCGAAGTGGTCAAAACGAAAGTCTTCTGCAGCACGCTCTGATTCGAACCCACGGGAGAAGAGTGCGCGGCATGCTCTCCCGGCGGCACGGGGTCGGGAGCAAAGGTGGCTTGCTGTTTCGGGCGGTCACAGGCGGCGAGCAAAAGCAGGCTGGAGGCGCAGAAGACGGACATCCGCCGTATGAGCGCTTTGCGGCTCACGGCTGGACGGGCTTTCCGTAGGCCGTCGTGTAGTGGAGTTTTATTTCCCCGCAAGTAGACTGCTCGGCGGAATATACCACGCATGTGTCGAAAGGCCGGGAATAGACGTGCAGGCTAACGGCGCGCTGGTTGAACTGGCCCGGATTCAAAACCCGGTGGACAGGCACCAGCGGATCGACGGCGCACGGGTGAGAAATATTCATCTCGACCGTGTCAGACGCCTCCAGCTTGCACTCGCCGGCATCAAGGTCCTGGCGAAGAACGCGAAAATTCTCGACCAGCAAACGGCCGATGGGGACGGCCATCCAGCAATTCTGGTCGCGGTGGTTGTGGATGGAACTCGATTGTCCGACTTCCCAGCAGACGGCGACCAGTTCGTAAAGCTCCGTCTTGTCGATCAGGTTGCGGGTGTAGTGTTGCCGGTCCCAGGTCAGGTAGGGCGTCAGCGAGTCGGCACTCACCGGTGATTCTTGTAGGAACCGACGGAGCGGCTCGGTCTGATCGAACATAGCCTGCGGGAACTTGCGTAGCTCGGCCGCAAGGTTCTCGATTCGAACTTGCTTCGATACGGTGGTCATTTCGTGTCCGGAGAGAGTATAACGCAGGGCGGGCAAGACGTCCGCGACTGCTATTCGATGAACATGCAGTCTCCGTAAGAGTAGAAGCGGTAGGTTTGCGCAACAGCGTGCCGATAGGCAGCCATTACGCTTTGTTGGCCGCCGAAGGCGCTGACCAGCATAAGCAGAGTGGATTGCGGCAGATGGAAGTTGGTGAGCAGCGCTTTTACCACCTTGAATTCGAAGCCAGGATAGATGAAGAGGTTAGCCGCCGCCGGGCCGGCAGAAACCTTCCCTGAACCTGCCTGAGCCGCGTGCTCCAGCGCGCGAACCGTTGTGGTCCCGACAGCAACGATCCGCCGCGAAGCGCATATCGCCTCGTTGATAGCGGCCGCGGCTAGGGTAGAGATCAAGTAAGGTTCGGCGTGAAGTCTGTGATCCTCCACGCGCTCGACGCGCACGGGTTGAAAAGTTCCCAGGCCAACGTGAAGGGTGACCTCGGCGGTTTCAACGCCGCGTTCGCGGATGCGCGCCAGGATTTCCGGCGTGAAATGAAGGCCGGCGGTGGGAGCTGCGACCGATCCGCGCTCGCTAGCGTAGACGGTTTGGTAGCGTTCTCGATCCGCCGGAGAATCCACCCGCGCGATGTAGGGCGGCAGCGGGATATGGCCGAGATTTTCCAGCAGATTGAAGAAATCCTCGACGGGCTGAAAGCGGATGCGGCGTTCGCCGAATCCGGCACGGCCTATGACTTCGGCTTGCAGAGCTTCGCCTTCGCCAAAAAACAGGATCTCTCCGACTCCGATCTTACGACCGGGACGAACCAGGCACTCCCACTCGTTGGGATCGCGGGAAAGCTGGGTTGTGAGGAGCACCTCCACTCGGCCGTGAAGGAAGTCCCGAGAAGCCGCATTATGCGGGCTAAGCGCCTGTGCCGCCCGGCCGGAGCGGCGGCCATAAAGCCGGGCGGGGAAAACGCGGGTATTGTTGAAAACAACCAAGTCATCCGGGCGCAGCAGTTCGGGAAACTCGCGGAATTCGCGGTCCTGCAGGCTGCCGCTGGCGCGGTCCAGACACAGCATTCGCGATGCGGCGCGGTCGGCCAGAGGCTGCTGCGCCACCAACTCTTCCGGAAGATGGTAATGAAAGTCCGCAACCTGCACAGTCTTCAGATTACAGGGACGCTGCCGGCCAGCACAGGTTTTGCATCCACCCCCGGAAAAATTCCTTATTCCTTCGTAAATAGGATTGTCTCTGGCCTCAAGGTGCTGTACTATGCGTGGGCTGATTTGTTAGCCGCCGATTCGTCACCCCCCAGACGAGTGTCCATGTCCGAACGCAAATACAAGGAAGAGATTGTCCGCTACGGACGCATGCTCCACGAACGTGGTTTCGTGGCGGCGATGGACGGGAATCTCTCGGTTCGCCTGGACCGCGAACGCATCCTGGTGACGCCTACTTGCGTCAGCAAGGGGGCGATGCGGCCCGCCGACCTGGTTGTAGTGGATACGCAGGGGAAACGTGTGGCCGGGAGGCGCAACGTTACGAGCGAGATCGGCATGCACGTGCTGATTTACCGCATGCGGCCTGATATTCAGGCGATCGTGCACGCGCACCCCCCGACCGCGACCGGCTTTGCCGCCGCAGGCATCGCACTGACCGAACCGCTGGTTTGCGAAGTTGTGATGGGCCTGGGGTGCATTCCACTGGCGCGATACGGTACGCCCGGGACGTCGGAGCTAGCCCGGACGCTGGAACCGTTCGTTCCTGACTATGACGCCATTCTGATGTCGAATCACGGCGTAGTCACTTACGGGGACACGCTCGAGCATGCCTACATGAAGATGGAAACGGTGGAGCACTTTGCCCAGATCGCGCTGGTGACGCATCTGCTGGGGCGGCAGCGGCCG
Organism: Candidatus Sulfotelmatobacter sp.; assembly: GCA_049585895.1. Lineage (GTDB taxonomy): Bacteria > Acidobacteriota > Terriglobia > Terriglobales > Acidobacteriaceae > Sulfotelmatobacter. The sequence continues at coordinate 2,751 of JBAVAV010000757.1, forward strand.
CTGAATGGGATCGAAGTGGAGAAGCTGCTTTCGGCTCGCACCAAGTATTTTGGCGCGAAGCTCGCCGCCGCCCTGCCGCTGCCGATGATGCGGCCGCCGGTGAAAGTGAGCTAGCTGAATCCTCTCTCCAGAGTTATTTTCCACCGACTCGGAAGCGAAATCCGGCACGGAAATTGATGGGCATCGCCGCATAGCCCACGACTTCGTTGTAGTGGCGATCCAGCGCGTTCGCGACGGTCACGTACGCGGTTACATGTGAGTTCATGGCGTACCATCCCCCGAGGTCGGCACGGACGTAGCCGGCGGCGTGGTCGATGTTGAAGATTAAAAAATCGGAATCAGGTCGGCGGCCTACGAAGCTGCCTCCCAGATTTGCTCCCCAGCGCGATCCCAGGTACGACAACAAAACAGTGGCTGAGTGTTTTGGACGCCGCAGCAGCGGTTGGCCCTGATCGAAGAGACTGTTCGTAGGCGCGGGATTGTCGAGAATTTGGGTTGAGGTGTAGGTATAAGCCGTGTCGAGAAGAAGTCTGGGCCGAAGCTTGCCCTGCAGTTCTATCTCAGCGCCCTGGGCGAAGGCCTGGTTGACGTTTTCATATTGCCCAATGAAATTCGTCAGGTCGATTTCGATGTAGTTGATCTGGTTGTGGAAAAGATTATTGAAGTAAGTCGCATTCACCACGTATCTATTGTTGAAAAAACTCTGCTGGATACCTGCCTCGAAGGCACGGACCCGCTCCGGCTTCAGCCCTGTGTTCACGAAGCTGAAAGGCGGTCCTGCAAATGTCTCCTCTAGGCGCGGTTCTTTGAATCCGGTGGCGTAGGAAAAACGCAGGCGCGTGCCCGAGAAGATTTCATTTCCGCGCAAGGCTTGAAGACTCAGCGCGACGCGGGGAACGCCGGTGTCGCCGAAGGCGCTGTTGTGCACGAAGCGCGCTCCGGCTATCACAGACAATCGCCCGAGCGTGAGTTGCTGCTGCGCGTAACCGTCGTCGTTGAGGCGCTGGCCGTGGGTCTGGCCAAAATTTACGTCGCCGACAAAGCCGTTTTCGTTCTCCACCCGGTATCCGAAGGTCGTATGTGCCCAAGTGCGTTCGGAATAGTCTCCTTGATACTCAAAGCCCGCGCGATTGATGCGATCGACTTCGTGCGACGCAAAATCAAAAATCCTGTCTGAATCGCCATTGAGGTTCAGTTCGGTGTAACGGTACAGGTAATCGAATGCGGTAAAACGATGCTGCCATCCTGAAGGCGCATTCACGGCGAGTTCGACACTGCCCAGCAC
>JBAVAV010000758.1:0-1678 GCA_049585895.1 Candidatus Sulfotelmatobacter sp.
GGTAAGCACTGGTTGGGGAGGGCGTTGTTGCCACCCGCGGAGGAGAGCGAGAATACGATGGGGAAAAGCAGGCCGATTGATATGCGTCGAGTAATTCGCGCAGCGGTCGACGCAGCGCTCGAGGATCCGGTGCCGCGGCCACGCCGGAAGCGCCGCCTCTCGACCGGTCGAGCACTTCTGGTCGGGGCAGGGCTGGTGACCGCGGGAAAGCTTGCGGCCAGTTCGCGCGGCCGTGAAGTATTCGGGACGCTCAGGGACCGGGTGGAGGAGATCGAGGACAGGTTCCTTGGCTCGGATGACGACTTGCCCGAGGACGAGGGAGAGCTCGGTGAGCAGGAGGAGCTCGACGCCGAGGAGGAGGGGCCGCAAGCCGAGGCCGTAGACGACGAGTTCGACGAAGGCGAAGAGCCGGGCGACTGGGACGACGACGAGCTCGATGAGGACAAGCCGGAGCCGGAGCTCGAGGAAGATGAGCCACCGAGCACGAAGGCGCCGACCCGCAGGGGCCGCGGGCGGACGTAGCTGTGCCGCGACGACACTCGCGTGAGGCGCACGCGGGAGTGACGATAAGCGATCGCGCTGTGGAGGAAGTCGCGGACTAGCCGTCGAATACCAGATAACCGGATGCCGCAGGCAGTTGTGACAGCAATCGCAGCACAGAAGGGTGGGACGGGGAAAACTGCTCTTGCTGGAAGCCTGGCGTCGCAGTGGGGCTACGCCGGGTATCGCACCCTGTTGATCGATCTTGACCAGCAAGCAAATCTGACGTACGCCTTCGGTGTCGATCCGAGCCGCTTAGATGCCACGGTCGTGGACGTGCTTGCACCGCGGAATGAAGTGCCGGCCCACGCCGCCGTTGTCCGCGGTGTGCAAGGCGTACATGGACTGGATTTGTTGCCATGTGACGAGCGGGCGGAGGCTCTGGACACGCAGCTGCGGTCGGAGACGATGGGGGTATTCAAGCTGAAGGACGCTCTCGAACCACTCTTGGCCGAGTACGACCGAGTGCTGATGGACTGCCCGCCGAACGTGGGAGAGCTAACAGTCTCGGCCCTACTTGTGGCAGACGAAATCGTCTGTCCAGTGAAGATGGGAGACAGCAACGCGCTCCGCGGTATCAGCCGGCTCACGCAGACGGTTGAGAAGTTGAATCGCAGAGGCGCACAGGTGCGATTCAAGAGCCTGGTGAGGGTTGAGTGCGACCACGCCCAGTTGAGCTATCAGCTGAACCGTGACGCTCTCAGGCGGCTCGCCCGGCGACTCAAGCTTCCAGTCGCGCGAACCGAGCTCCGAGCACGAGCGGCGTGGCGGACGGCGCTCACCCAAGATGTCCCGCTGATCCTGCTTGATGACCGTAGCCGTGGAACGTGCGAGGCGCAGGCGGATGTCCATCGTTTAGCGAGGGAGCTTTGGCCAAAGGTGGACTTTCCGTCTCCCGCCGAGATCAAGATGCGGAGGAGGGCGAACTCGCCGCCGACGAGGAGGGCCGCTTAGTGCCGCTTCGGCCGGTGTCCGAATTGGGGCTGGTTGATATCACCGATGTCCCCGCGAGAGGCACTCGGACCGCAACCCGTAGCCATTCGACGCGCGCGCGCATCCACCCGTCGCAACCACTCCGCAGCAATTCGGCCAAGGACCGTCAAGTGGAGGCGGAAGTTGATCGCTCGCAGGGCACGCG
>JBAVAV010000759.1:0-6176 GCA_049585895.1 Candidatus Sulfotelmatobacter sp.
ACCGTGTGCCGCCACTACCTGGACGACTTCGACGGCAGGTTCAGGCTCGGATGGAACGCTGGGAGGCCTGTGCTTCGGGGTGTGCCCTGCGAAGGGATCCGAGTGAGAAGCAGTCTCCTTCGCTGGAGGCGGCGGTTCAGCTTCCCGAGCCGATGCTTCCGCCTCTTTCTGCGCGGCTTGTTTGCGGAGCGCTGTCACTTCCAGCCAGGCGCTCGTGGCCAATACCAGCAATTCCAGCGAAGCCGTATCCAGCGTTCCGCGGTCGCCACCATCGGCATACACCAGGGCTGCTACTTTCTCTTTGAGAACAAGAGGTAACACCAGCGCATATTGGTTGGCGGGCCTGCCAAACTGCTCGACAAAACGCGAATCGATTTCCGAGACATTTCCGGGCGACGCAACCCGATCCTGGTAGGCCCGGGCGACGAGCCCGGTCGACATGTCCAGGGAAACATCTTTTACCGCGTCGTCTTCGCCAAAGCCCCGGCTCTGCCATCCCGTAGCAGCTCCAGCTTTCACAACGAACAGGGCGATACGGGAGCAGCGTTCACTTCCGGCAGTAAGCAGTGCCCTGAGGATTTCCTTTTGCGTGGTTCCGGCGTGAATATAGGCCACCGACTTCACCAGCCCGCTGACGTCTTCTCGCGACGAAGGAACTGCTTCACTCGCCGGGGCCGGGAGAGCCTCCAGCACGCATTGGACGAGATCAGCCTGCAGTCGCGGAAGTTGCCCTTCCAGCGCCTGCCCCACGGCGCGCTTGATGAGTTGCTGAATTTCGGTGTGTTCCGCCATGCCTAAAGAGCCATTTTCCCGTAAAATTCTGTTAGATTGCGCAATTGTCCCTCTAACTGCTGATTATATGGCACTTGTGGGTGAGGCACAGAGTACGTCAGGACGTGTTCGACCGCGCACCCGCCCCTTCTCGAGGATAGCGCAAACGCCAGCGCTGCTGAAACGTCTAAGCGAGTGGGCAAACACTACAGTTACCAAGTAGAATAACAGCTCGATCCGCGTTATCCCGGTTCGTTCGCCTCAAAATACTGCATCGCAAACAGCATGAGTGCCATCGAAAATAAACTGGCAGGTCCGGTCAGTGAAGAGCTGACGCTGGTACAGGCAGCCAAGCGCGGCGACGATGCCGCGTTTGAAGAACTCGTTCGGCGGTATGACCGCAACGTTTTCCGGATCGCACAACACATCACGCAGAACCGCGAGGATGCGGAAGACGTGGTGCAGGAAGCCTTTCTGAAGGCGTACGGGAACCTGGCGCAGTTTCAGGAGCAGTCGAAATTTTATACCTGGCTGGTGCGCATCGCCGTCAACGAAGCGTTGATGAAGCTGCGGCGCCGGAAGCCTGAGCGCACGGTTTCACTGGACGAAGAAATCAAGACGGAAGACGATTCTCTTCCGCGTGAGATTGCGGATTGGAGCCCGAATCCGGAACAGCTCTACAACCAGTCAGAGCTGGGCGAGATTTTGAGCAAGACGATTCAGGGCCTTCCGCCCGGCTTTCGGACCGTGTTCGTGTTAAGGGACGTGGAAGGATTGTCCACCGAGGAAACCGCCGCGGCTTTGGATTTGAGTGTGCCGGCGGTGAAATCGCGTTTGCTGCGCGCCCGGTTGCAGCTGCGTGAGCGGTTGGGGAAGTTCTTCCAGAAACGCGGAAGTGGAGATGGCAACCAGTGAAATGCTCTGAGTTTTTGCAAGAGCTGACCAATTATTTGGACGGGGTGATCGACGACACCACAAAAGTCGAATTGGAGAATCATCTCTCCTGGTGCCACAACTGCTACGTGGTCTGCGATACGACCAAGAAAACCATCGAAATCTACCGCGACTCGCAACTCTACGAACTTCCCGAAGACCTTCGTACCCGCCTCCGCTCCGCCATCATGACCAAATGCCAGCAGTACAAGAAGCGCGGCCCGCAGAGCGTGTAGCGCCTGCACCGCGACGCTATGATCGAATCCATCAAGGCAATCCTCACCCTGTATCGCTTATAATGGGTTCAGCGCGTCGCCGGGGTTCAGTATGTTACGGATTCGGAGGTTGTCACTCCTGTTTGCCCAGCTTTCGTTAGTTGGGCCACTTCTTGCTTACGGCGCGAGAACTAATCCCGCGTTATCGCAGGCTTCTGCGTTTGGGGTCACGGCCGGGCAGGCCACCGGGTCGTCTTCCGTAGCCTCCTCCGTACCGTCTTTCGCACCACAAGATCGCGCAGTAGTTCAACCCCCGGAAGTTCAACCGCCAGAGGTTCGTCCGCCAGAACACCCGGCGGACCCGGTCCCGGCCAGCGCCCCGCGCATGTCGAGGCAGACGCGGTATGAGATCATTCGCGATTTCGAGACACAACTGGTGTATTCACGTACGGCGTTTCCGATGGGAGCGAAGGGCCTGAGATTAAAAGACGGAGTGATTAAGCCCAACGGCGAGGAGCTACGCCAGGCGTTGGCCTTGTGGGGACCGGCGGTAAAACCCGGCGATCCATCTCACATCTCGTTTGTGCAGATCAAGGACGATCACATTCATTTCGAGATCAACGGCGGCCCGGTGCATCGTAAGAAATGGTACCAGCGCGTGGAGGTGTCGGGGGGCGGCGGTACACCGGTTGCCGGCGGACCGGATCAGCCCCAGAGCAATCCCCACGGATCGTTTGTGGATCTCTATTTCGACAAGTACGTGCCTGAGATGACGGCCCAGCAGTTACGCGACCTGTTGCTGCCCGTGCTCGATTTCAATGCGCGGAACCCAGAACAGGCATATCTCGACACCGTGCCACCCAAGGTCAAGGAAGCCATTCTGGCGCACCACGTGCTCGTGGGGATGAACGAGGAAATGGTCGTGCACGCCAAGGGTAAGCCGCCCAAGAAAGTGCGCGAGCGCGACGGAGAAACCGAATACGAGGAGTGGATCTACGGCGAACCGCCGCAGGATGTGGATTTCGTCCGCCTCGTCGGCGACGAAGTGGTGCGAGTCGAGACTATGAAAGTGGGTGGAGAAAAAATTGTTCGTACCCAGAAAGAAGTGATTCTGGACCAGCCCGACAAGGAAGCAAACAAAACGCCGGCGGAACGTCCGTCCAACGCCCCGAGCCTGCGACGTCCGGGAGAAGACTCGGAGGACGTGCCCAAACCCGCGAACGGAGCATCCCCCACACCGCCCGCGCCGCCGCCCGATTTGCCTGAACCTCCCGGGTCGCCCGGACCGGGCGATGTCGTGGGCACGCGCCGCTAAGTCCATTTCGATTAACCTAAAGCTAGCGTGCCCCCAGCCATTCAATGTCGCGACTTACGCAAGACCTACGATGGCAAAGTGGAAGCTGTGCGCGGGCTGAACCTTGAGATCGAGGCCGGCGAGTGCTTCGGGCTGCTTGGGCCTAACGGCGCAGGGAAGACCACGACGATCGAGATCCTTGAAGGGTTGCTCGCGCCGACCTCAGGTGAGGTTTCGATTCTCGGCCACACCTGGCGCGAGAATGAGCGTGAGATGCGAGAATGGCTGGGCATCTCTCTGCAAGAAACGCGGCTTTCCGAGAAGCTTACTGTGCGCGAAACCATCGAACTGTTTGCCAGCTTCTACCGCGAACCTCGTCCGTCCGACGAAGTCCTTGACCAGTTGCAACTCACCGACAAGGCCGATTCCTGGGTGGGCAAACTGTCCGGCGGGCAAAGGCAGCGGCTGGCGGTGGCGACGGCGCTGGTGTGCAATCCCAAGATTCTCTTTCTGGACGAGCCGACCACCGGACTCGATCCGCAGAGCCGCCGCCAGTTGTGGGACATCATCCGCGCATTCCAGCGCGACGGCGGTACAGTGCTGCTGACCACGCATTACATGGACGAGGCCGAGCGCCTGTGCGACCGGATCGCTATCGTCGATCATGGGCAAATCATCGCCGAGGGTTCGCCCTCCGACCTGATTGAGCGGCTGGGCGGGCATCACGTGGTGGAGTTCGCCGTGGGCGGAAAGATCACCGGGAATTCAGACGGCGCGACGCTGGCGGCCTGGCGCGCGCTGCCCAGTGTGGAATCGGTGCGCGAAGGTGACGGCATGGTGGCGCTGACTGTGAAGGAACCGCATTTAACCATTCCGGCGCTGCTGGATGCGGTCGGGAAGCAGGGAAGCCAGTTGCAGCATCTGACTACTCGCCAGGCCAGTTTGGAAGATGTGTTTGTGCGGCTCACAGGGCGACATCTGCGGGAAGAGTGAACGAATCGATGACTCGGACGCCCAGAGCGCTCCTCGCGAATGGCTTTGGGAAAGGGCACGGCTTCTACCGTGCCACTACTGACTCTCGTTAGCCGCGAGGGACCCGCCCTTTCTCTCGGAGTACTTTTTGTGCGCCAGTCGTGGTCTAAGATCGACAAGAGGACACCCATGAAACGCAAGTTCACACTTATTGGCTCGGTCGCCGCTCTTGCGACCGCATTCTTAGGCGGATGGACACAGACTACTCCTGCCATTGATCCCGCCGCGACGTTCGCGCCGTTCGTGCGATGGACGAACGCCATCGTGGCTGGCGACGCGCTAGCGCTTCAGGGACTCTACCTCGCCTCGGCGCCCGCGCAGATCACCGTGGGTAAGAAAGAGCTGACCGCCAGTGAAGATGTGAACTTCTGGATCGGCATGAAGGCTCGCCGCGTAAAGGCCGATATTCTGAATGATCAGTTCCGAGGACCGGACCTGCGTGTGATCGTTTCACAGATCGAGGTCCAAACAGGCACGCCCTCACAAGGCCAGACGCTCTATGTGAGCGAGGCGCAGAGCTGGATGCAGCTGGCGGGGCAGTGGAAGTTGGCTGCTGCGCAACGTACTGAGGCTGCCTATCTTCAGCAACCCTTAAACAAGGATAAGAAAATCTACGCCGCTAACGTGGATGCTCGGGCCGAACTTAAAGAAGCCGAGGACAAAGCTTCGCAGAGGCACAAACGCGTGCTGGTCGTGTTCGGCGCCAACTGGTGTTATGACTGCCACGTCCTCGACCTCGCTTTTCATCGGCCCGATTTTGCTGCCGTGCTTGCCGAATATGAAGTCGTGCACATCGATATCGGCGAAGACGGAAAAAAGAATCTTGACGTCGCTAAAGATTGCCAGGTTCCGCTCGACAAAGGTATTCCTGCGGTCGCTGTGCTTGATGGTTCCGGCAAGCTTATCGTGAGCCAGAGAAATGGTGAGTTCGAGAATGCGCGCGCGATGACTCCCGACGCATTGCTGGAATTTCTCAATAAGTGGAAGCCGGCGGCGCGCTAAACTTCGTTTCAAGACTTTTGTCCTATGAGTGTGGCCGAGCAAGTACGAGGGGCAGAAGAGAAGATCCCACGGAAACATCTGCCCCGGCGGAACGGTCGCTGGGCGGGATACCTTCATCTGCTGATGGCGCGCATGCTGGAGTTGAAGCGCGAACCGGAGGTTGTCTTCTGGGTATTCGTGTTTCCACTGCTGCTGGCAACTGGGCTTGGGATTGCCTTTCGCAATAAGCCGGGGGATGCGTCCCCGGTTGCGATCGTGTCGGGAGCGGGGGCGCTGGAAGCCGAGTCGCTGCTGCAACGTTCCCCGCGGCATGCATCCTTCAAAATCGAAGTGGAGGATGGCGAAGCGGCCCGAAAGGGCTTCCGCCTGGGAAAATACGATCTTGTGATCGAACCCGACGGCAATGCAGGCCTTCGCTATCGCTATGATCCAGCGCGCCCCGAGAGCGTGCTGGCGCGAGCCGAAGTGGACGATGCGCTGCAGACGGCCGCCGGCCGCAAAGATGTCGTCGCTACGGCGGTGGTGACTTCTTCCGAGCCAGGCTCGCGCTATATCGATTTTCTGATTCCCGGCCTGCTGGGCATGAACCTGATGAATTCCGGAATGTGGGGCATCGGCTTTGCCCTGGTGGATATGCGCCAGCGCAAGCTGCTCAAGCGTTTCGTGGGCACGCCCATGCGCCGTTCCGACTTCCTGCTCGCGCTGTTGTCCAGCCGTCTGGTCCTGATGATCATCGAAATTGGATTGTTGCTGACCCTTGGGATCATCGTGTTCCATATGAGAGTGCTGGGATCGCTCTCTGCGATTTTGCTGCTGGGCGCCGTGGGGGCGATGTGCTTTGGTGGAGTAGGATTGCTGACTGCGAGCCGGGCGCAGAAGATCGAAAGCGTGAGCGGGCTTATGAATCTGGTCATGATGCCCATGTGGAT
>JBAVAV010000760.1:0-6104 GCA_049585895.1 Candidatus Sulfotelmatobacter sp.
GAGGTCGAAACTAATGCCCGGCGGAGTCAAAACCGAAGTTCAAAACAAGGCCCGCACCTATCAGATGTACATCAACGGCGATTGGGTCGCGAGCAATTCCACCAAGACTTTTCCCGTCTACGACCCGTCGACGGAAGAGATCATCGCCGAGGTCCCTGACTCCGGCGCCGAAGACGTGAACCGCGCCGTTGCCGCCGCCAAAGCCGCCTTCGAAGAAGGTCCGTGGGCAAGCACCACCGCGCAGGAACGTGGCCGCGTACTTTTTCGTCTTGCCGAAAAAATCCGCGCCAATCTGGCTGCTCTCGCCGAGCTCGAATGCCGCAACACGGGTAAGCCCATCGTCGAGGCCGAATTCGATATCAACGATGCCGCTACCTGCTTCGAATACTACGGCGGCCTTGCCACCAAGGTGGTTGGCTACGTCAATCCTGTTCCTGACAATGCCATGAGTCTCACGCTCAAGGAACCGGTCGGCATCGCCGGGCAAATCATTCCGTGGAATTATCCACTTCTTATGGCGGCGTGGAAGCTGGCGCCGGCGATCGCCGCGGGCTGTACTTGTGTTCTCAAACCCGCCGAGCAGACTCCGCTCACCGCTCTCGAATTTGCCAAACATTTCGCCGATTGCGGCCTGCCCCCGGGCGTCGTCAACATCATTACCGGCTTCGGCGAATCCTGCGGCGCTCCGCTCGTTCAGCATCCCGACGTGAACAAGATCGCTTTCACCGGCAGCGCCGCAGTTGGCAAGATCATCGTGAAACAGGCCGCCGACACGGTAAAACGAGTCACCCTGGAACTCGGAGGCAAGTCGCCGAACATCTTCTTCGCCGACGCCGACTTCGAAGCCGCTATCGACGGCGCTCTCTTCGGCGTCTTCATCAATCAGGGAGAAGTCTGCTCCGCCGGCAGCCGCATCCTGGTTCAGAAGTCGATTTATAAACAGTTTGTGGAAGCGATGACCGAGAAAGCAAAGAAGATCAAGCTGGGACCGCCGCTCGACCGCGAAACCAAGATGGGCCCTCTGGTCAGCAAAGAACAATACGATCGCGTCAACTCCTACATCGAGATTGGCAAGAAAGAAGCCAAGCTCGCCTCCGGAGGCGGGCGGCCTGAGAAGATCGGAAAGGGCTATTACGTGCGGCCCACGATCTTCTCTGATGTGAACAACTCCGCCCGCATCGCCCGCGAAGAGATTTTCGGCCCGGTCGCCGCCGTGATTCCTTTTGAAGATGAAAAAGATGCCCTCAAGATCGCCAACGATTCTCCTTACGGTCTGGCCGCCGCCGTCTGGACTCGCGATATCTTCAAAGCGATGCGTGCGGTCAAAGCTTTGCGCGCCGGAATCGTCTGGGTGAATCACATGCAGCCAACATATGTCGAAGCGCCGTGGGGCGGGTACAAGCAATCCGGCTTCGGGCGCGAACTCGGTCCCTGGGGCATTGAGGAGTATTTGGAAACCAAGCAGGTATACATAAATTTGAACGAGCAGCCGATAGGCTGGTACTGATGCTCAAATTGCCTATGCTCTGTCATCCTGAGCGAGGATTGATCTTCGCGCGAACAGCGCGAAGATCAACCGCAGTCGAAGGATCCCTATAGCGAGGGCGCCGCCGGCGTGATGCAGAAAATTCTCACGAGGAATTGACGTGAACACAATCAACCTCCGCACAGCAATTCCCGGCCCGCGCTCGCAAGAGCTGATGCGGCGCCGGGACGCTGCGGTCGTGCGCGCGGCATATCATGCCACGCCTGTCTTTGTCGCCAGAGCTGAAGGCGCTGTCATCGAGGACGTCGACGGCAACCGCTTCATCGATCTGGCGGGCGGTATCGGCTGCCTCAACACGGGGCATCGCGCGCCCCGGGTGGTTGCCGCCATTCGAAGTCAGCTCAATCGCTTTCTTCACACCAGCTTCAACGTGCTCCCCTACGAAAGCTACATCGCGCTGGCCGAACGATTGAATGCAATTACGCCGGGTAAATTTGCCAAGAAAACCATTCTGCTCAACACTGGCGCCGAAGCGGTCGAAAACTCCATCAAAATTGCTCGCGCCTACACGAGACGCCCGGCGATCCTCGCGTTTGAAGACGCTTTCCACGGCCGCAGCTACATGGCCATGGCCGCAACCAGCAAAACGCATCCTTATAAAGCGGGCTTCGAACCCTTTCCGGGCGATGTCTACCGCGTACCGTTTGCCTACTGCTATCGTTGCTCCTATTCGTTGCAGTACCCGTCGTGTGAGGTTCACTGCGCCCGCCACATCGAAGACACTTTCAAGCGCGTTGTCGCTGCTGAAACGGTTGCTGCAGTGATCGTTGAGCCGATCATGGGCGAAGGTGGATTCATCACTCCCCCTGCGGAATTTTTTCCGATCCTCTCCGCGCTCTGCCGCAAGCATGGAATTCTATTGATCGCTGACGAGGTCCAGTCCGGGTTCGCGCGTACGGGAGCGCTGTTTGCCTCCGAGCGGCTGGGCCTCGAGCCCGATCTCATTACGATGGCAAAGTCGCTCTCAGGCGGCCTGCCGCTTGCAGCAGTCACCGGACGCGCCGAGATCATGGACACGACCGGCCCCGGCACCCTAGGCGGAACTTTTGGCGGCAATCCTGCGGCGTGCGAAGCTGCGCTTGCCGTGCTGGAGACTATCGAATCAGAAAACCTGTGTGCCCGTGCCAATCAGCTCGGCGACCGCTTCCGCCGCCGCGCGGAACAATGGCAGTCCCGCTGGAATCTGATAGGCGAAGTGCGCGGCCTCGGTGCCATGCAAGCGCTGGAACTGGTACGGTCCCGCCGAACCCGTGAACCAGCCGAGGAAGAAACCAAACAAATATCTCAATATTGTTACGAGCACGGCGTGATCACGATCACCGCTGGTTCTTACGGAAATGTCATCCGGCTGCTGATGCCGCTCGTCATTACAGATGCCCAGATGGACGAGGCGCTCGATGTGCTGGAATCTGCCATTGCGTCCGTCTCAGATAAGAAAGGCGCAGTGGCACAATTAGTGTGAGCAATCGAGTGCGAGGTAATGCAACAAAGCCGTGGCAACAGGGCCGTGAGAACAGACACGTGGGGACGGCCGCCTCGGCCGTCCAACGAGCGCAGCGAGCCGTTTTCGCCGCCGTGGCCAGTGTATGCTGTTAGTCATCAGCGAACCGGCGTCAGCCGGCAGCGAATTGCTGGCCCCTTCACGATTTAGAGGCATTTCACCATGACGGTTGCAGCACCACCGACCATCCGGCTCACCAACTACATCAACGGCCAATGGACTGATTCCCGCGCATCCGAATGGCGCGACGTAATCAATCCCGCCACCGGCGAAACACTAGCCCAGGTTCCGCTCGCCGATGCCGCCGAAGTAAACACCGCCGTCGAAGCCGCTGCCGCTGCCTTTCGCGAATGGCGCCGCACTCCGCCTGAAGATCGCATTCAGCCGCTCTTCAAATTGAAGATCCTTCTCGAAGATCATATCGACGACATCGCCCGCATCATCACGCAGGAAAATGGCAAGACCTTCACCGAAGCCAAAGCCGAGATGCGCCGCGCCATCGAAAACGTCGAAGTCGCCTGCGGCATCCCCATGATGATGCAGGGTTACAACCTTGAAGACGTAGCCCGCGGCATCGATGAAATGATGATCCGTCAGCCCCTCGGCGTCGTCGCCGCCGTCGTGCCCTTCAATTTTCCGGGCATGATTTCTTTCTGGTATCTGCCCTACGCCATCGCCACCGGCAATACGTTCATCCTCAAGCCGTCCGAGCGCGTCCCGCTCACCATGCGTTACGTTTACGAGCTCCTCGAAAAAACCGGACTGCCCAAAGGCGTAGTGAATCTGGTGAACGGCGGCAAAGCGGTCGTGGACGCGCTCATCGACCATCCTAAAGTCCGCGCCATCAGCTTCGTCGGCTCGACTCCCGTGGCGCGTTACATCTACGCGCGTTCGGGCGAGCAAGGCAAACGCTGCCAATGCCAGGGTGGAGCGAAAAACCACGTCGTCGTCCTTCCCGACGCCGACATGCCCATGGCCACGCAGATCATCAGCGACAGCGCCTTCGGATGCGCCGGCCAGCGTTGCCTCGCCGTTTCTGTCGCCGTCACGATCGGCGACGCGCAGAAGACGTTTCGCGATTCCATTGCCGATGCCGCCTCGAAACTCAAAGTCGGCAACGGCCTTGACGAAGGTGTGCAGATGGGCCCAGTGATCACGCCGCAGAGCAAAGAGCGTGTCGAATCGCTCATCGGTCTCGGCGAAAAGCAGGGCGCGAAAATTCTTCTCGACGGACGCAACTCGAAAATCCCACGCTACGAATCCGGCAACTTCGTAAAGCCCACGATTCTCGACCACGTTCCCGCGACCAGTGATCTCAACGATACCGAAATCTTCGGCCCCGTTCTAAGCCTGGTCCATGCTGACGATATGGACGAAGCGCTCGCCTTCCTCGAACGCAGCGCCTACGGCAATCAGGCGTCGTTGTTCACCTCGAGCGGCGCGGCGGCGCGCCGCTTCCGTTACGAAGCTCCGGCAGGCAACATCGGCATCAACATCGGCGTCGCCGCGCCCATGGCCTACTTTCCGTTCAGCGGATGGAAGAACAGCTTCTTCGGCGATCTCCACGGACAGGGCCGCGACGCCATCGAGTTCTATACCGACAAGAAAGTGGTAGTGGAGCGCTGGGCCAAAGAGCACAGCCGCAAGTTCTAGGCGAGAAGTGACAAGTGAAACTACTCACCACAGAGTCACAGAGACACAGAGAAATCGAAAACGAGAAGGACCCCCGAACCGCTTCGATCATCGGAGCGGCAATCGAAGTTCATCGTCAGCTCGGGCCAGGATTACTTGAATCGGCTTACGAACAGTGCCTGTGTCATGAACTGCATCTGCGTGGCTTGCCATTCAGATGTCAAGTTGATCTTCCTGTCTCGTACAAGGGCTTGAACCTCGATGTGGATACAAGATCGACGTAGTCGTGAACGAGGAAGTGATCGTCGAATTGAAAGCCGTCGAAAGGATCCTCCCAGTCCACGAGGCACAACTCCTCACATACCTGAAGCTCTCAGGCAAGAAAGTCGGCCTGCTCATTAACTTTAATAGCTCACTACTGACGCAAGGAATCATCCGAAGAGTTCTATAGGGTTTTCTCTGTGTCTCTGTGACTCTGTGGTGAATGACTTCTCAAGAGGAAATTATGACTACTATTATTGCAACTTCCTCCATGACCGGACCCGAAATCGTCGCCCTCGCGCGTAAACACACGCTCTACGAGTGGTCCGCGCAGTCGAAGGTCGATCCAATTCCTGTGGCTCATGCGAAGGGCATTTACTTCTACACGCCGGAAGGCAAGCGCTTCCTCGACTTCAACAGCCAGTTGATGTCCGTCAACATCGGACACGGCGATGAGCGCGTGATCCATGCCATCGCCGAGCAGGCCGGAACGCTGGCTTATGCCAATCCTTTCATGGCCACCGAAATTCGCGCGCGTCTTGGAGCCAAGCTTGCCGAAATTACGCCCGGCGATATCGACACTTTCTTCTTCACCAACGGCGGCGCCGACGCCAACGAAAACGCTATCAAGCTTGCGCGCTTCTTCACCGGGCGCAACAAGATCATCGCCCGCTACCGCTCCTATCACGGCGCGACGGCAGGCGCGGTCAGCCTTACCGGCGATCCGCGGCGCTGGGCCGCGGAACCGGGCATTCCCGGCGTGATTCACGTCCTCGATCCTTATCACGGCATTGAGCGCGGATGGGAATCGGCGGAAACTTCGCTGGCCATGATCGAAGAGACCATTCAACTGGAGGGTCCGCACACGATTGCCGCTTTCATTCTCGAACCTGTGACGGGAACCAACGGCGTTCTCGTTCCTCCCGATGGATATCTCGAGGGGCTGCGCAAGATTTGCGACAAGTACGGCATATTGATGATTGCCGATGAAGTGATGTCCGGTTTCGGACGCACCGGCGAATGGTTCGCCATCAATCACTGGAAAGTGGTCCCTGATCTGATCTGCATGGCGAAGGGGTTGACTTCGAGCTATCTGCCATTGGGAGCAGTTGGCATGCGGCATCACATCGCGCACCATTTTCAGGACAAAGTGTTCTATGGCGG
>JBAVAV010000761.1:0-8532 GCA_049585895.1 Candidatus Sulfotelmatobacter sp.
TAGGGGAATTGAGCGACTGCGATTTCGTTCTGGTCGGGATGGCCGGTCCAGGCTCCATCCATCAGGCAGTCGGCTTCGTTCTTTTTGTCCTGCTTGAGGACCTGGAGAGCGCGCTGGTTCAGGTCCGCGTCAGTGCGGCTGGGGAAAAGCGCGGTCATGCCTCCGATCGCAAGCGCTCCGTGCTTGTGGCAAATTTCCGGCATCAACGTGCGAAAGTTCTGGAAGAATCCAACATCGTGCGGAATCGTGTTGCGATCCGGCAAAATCCAGTTGGGATCCTCGATCATAAAATCGATCAGCGAGGCCATGTAGTCCCAGCGGCCGAGGTTCAATCCCAGGCAGTGGTCGCGAAGATTGAAAAGAAATTCCTCCATCTGATAGGCCAGCGGGTGCGCCTCCACCAGCGCCATGCATTTAATGTAGTCCGGAGGCAATCCCTTGTGTTTGGCGAAAGCCTGGAAGAGATCGCGCCACCAGAGCGCTTCTTCGGCCGACTCGCTCTTGGGGATGTAAACGGAAAAGTTGTGCGGCAACCATGCCGGATCGATCTGGTACCAGATGAGGGCCAGATCGAACAGGGAAGCGGACATGATCTCGTTTTTGATCACTCCACCCTGACTGATGTGCAATCCGCGGGGACGCACCCATGTGACAGTTTTCGAGCGCTGAACGGAAACTTTTTTCTGGCGTTTCTTGTCGTCGTAGCTGAGCTCGTATTTGTAGGCGGCGATGGTGTTCTTTACCGCCAGCAGAATGTGCTCCCAGAGATTTGCCGTGGAGTCTTCCAGATCGATCATCACGGCGGGGGAGCCGGAGTTCAGCAGTTTCACGGTAAGCTCGGCGTCATCCGCCGGGCCGGTCATCTGATTGCGCTGGTCGGCGCACCAGTCGGGCACTTCGATTCGCCAGTCGGAGGACGTTGCCTCGGATGCTGGCAGGTAACCTGGCGGCTGTCCGCGATGCGATAACCGCAATGCTTCTGCGCGCTTCGCGATCAGCGTTTGCTGCCGGGGAGTGAACTGCCGGTGAAGCGGCAATAGAAACTCGAAGAATCCTTTGGGGAGATCCTTCTGGGGATTCAGGTCTGCGGGAGCATTGTTCATGCCCTGCGGGTTGTTAGTTTCAGTATCTGCTGCCATGGTTTATCACTGCGAGCGTGTCGCCGGATTATCCGCTCCGAGATTATAGCTGCTGCCGAAGAGCGCGCGGACGCTGAGCCCATTCCCGGAGGGGCCGGCCAGCGGTTACGAAACCATCGGCTAGTATACGGTGACAAAGAAATACGCGGTCATCGCCAGGCCGACGCCGATTACAACGGCTCGCACCTTCCGGGGATCCGCCTTCTGCGCGTAATGCGCGCCGAACCAGCCTCCGGCGAGAGAGCCTACGATCATCACCGCGCACTGCCGCCACAAAATGGCGCCGGCCAGGATGAAGGTGACTACCGCGGCGGCGTTAATTGCGGCGGCAAGCAGTGTCCTGATTGCTCCCATGGCATGAATGTCACGCATCCCCAGCATCGCGAGCATTCCCAGCGTGATGAACCCGATGCCGGCGCCAAAGTATCCGCCATAGATGGCCACCAGCAATTCCGCGATCGAACTCAGCACGATTGCCTGCCAGGATGTGTCGCGCAAGTCATCCATGACCGCGGTCTTTCCGGCGATGGCGCGAATGGAATTGCCGAAGGCGAACAGTAGAGTGCCACCGAGCAGCAGCCAAGGGACCAGGCGCAGGAAAGTATGCTGCGGGGTCTTGAGCAACAGCCATGCTCCAGCCCAGCCCCCCGCAATGCTGGTTACCAGCCAGGGGACCAACAAGCGCGGTGGCGCATTCAGCCGTCTTAAGTAAGCGATGGTACTAGCCGCCAATCCGGGCCACAGCGCGACGGTATTGGTAGCATTGGCTTCCACGGCCGGGATTCGCATGAACAATAGCGCCGGAAAGGAGACGAAACTTCCGCCGCCAGCCAGCGCGTTCAGCGCGCCCGCGATACCGGCCGCGAAGAGCAGGAAGATGGCTTGACCGATGTGTAAACTCATGTGCACCAGAAGAACGGAACTGCAGGAACAACTTCGCCAGAGAAGGCGACGACAATACGACAACAATTTAACAGGAACCTGTCAGGGAGCTATTCGCCGATTCCTGTCGCCTGCGAAAAGCGCCACATCACGATCGACGAATCGATTTAGTCCTTGCCCGACGGTCAACCGACGGTTCACCTCGCGCGACCGCCAAGGACAAATCTCCCCAAAAAGAACTTGACAGAAAACTAGGCGATGTAGTAAACAGCCCCCCGGTGGCAATGGTCCGCTTTTCAGACCGGATAGAAATCGATCTCGCAATTTTGCGGGTTAGGTTTTCGGCCCGACCCCAAAGAGGCAGCGACGCTTTGCACGTCTGCATGCCTTGAGGCAGGCCTGTTTGCAAATCATGCCGGGAGAGGAAAACACATGCGCTCGCTAACAGCGTTGCTCGTGCTTGTGCTCGGTTTCATGGCTCCGGGTTCGCTCGTCCACGCTCAAGGTACGGAACCGGCGAGCCAGAGCGACGGATCGTCTTCCGTGAGCGCCACGAAGGAAGAGGTCAACCAGTTACGCGGCGAGGTCGCCGCGCAGCGCCAGACGATCGAGGAGTTGAAGGCACTGGTTCAGCAACTGGTCAGTCAGGCTCCCGTCTCCACGGTGCGAGCCGACTTGCATGGGAGCGAGGGTGTCCACTTGATGAATGCGGCCCTGGTGGAACCTGTACAGACGGCTAAAGCAGCTGACAAAGACCAAAAACCTGCCGAGAAAAAAACTGACAGCCCCGTGATCGCGGGTTGGAACGGCGAGCACTTCTTCATCAAGAGCGGCGACGGCAAATTCCAACTTCAGCCTTACGGATATTTCATGGCCGACTATCGCGGCTACCATGGCGACGGCGCCCCGTCAAACACGTTCCTGATCTCGCGTGCCCGGCTTGGTTTTCAGGGCAACTACGGATCACATTACGATTTTGCTTTGTTGATCGATGCCGCAGCCACCAACGGCATTTTGTTGCGCGACTTGTACGTCAACATCAAGCCCAATCCCGCCTTTCAATTCCAAGCGGGGCAGTTCAAGGAACCATTTGCGCAAGAGCTTCTTTCCCCCGACACCAGCCTCGACTTTGTGGAGCGGTCGCTGGCCTCGCTTCTGTACCCGAACGCTTCTTCGTCCTACCGCAGCCCCGGCGTCGCGATTCACGGGGACCTTGATGGCGGTGTATTCCAGTACACGGTGGGGGCATTTAATGGCAAGGGCATGCTGACCAACAACACCACCAACGAGCCGGAAATCATTGGCCGGCTGCGCTTTTATCCCTGGAAGAAGAAGAAGGACAGTTTGTTTCAGGGCCTTGCCTTCGGCGGCTCGGTCGGCCACGGTCGGTCCCGGGGTCTTTCCTCGGAGCAGAGCTTCTCTGCTACGCTGCCTGACGCCGCCTACACGTTCTTCCCGCAGTTCCGCATTAACGGCTCGATCGAGCGTTATAACGCCGATTTCACCTTGACCCATGGTCCGTGGGCGATCCGGGCGGAATACGATCAGCTGAACCAGTTCCGAGACGCGGTGGGCTCGGAGACTTCCGACGGATTGGGTTTCGTCACTCTGCCCGGGGTCGTCGCAAAGGCGGGTTATGCGCAGGCTACCTACCTGTTAACGGGCGAAACACGACCGGAAAACGGGTCGCCAAAGGTTAAGCATCCCGTCCTTGGTCCTGAAACCACAGGAATAACGCGAGGAATGGGGGCTTGGGAACTGGCCTTCCGCTATGACCGCATTCAAGCGAAGGAGCCGGGCATATCTCTGCTCAGCAACCCATTGACTCCTGGCTTTGTTCCTACGTTCGACGACCACACCGATGAATTCACGTTTGGCGTGAACTGGTATCTCAACAACTGGCTCAAGTATCAAGCCAATTTTCTCGTGGACCGGCTCAAGGATCCGAGCGTTACCGGTCAAGTGCCGCAGAATTTCTTTGTGATGGAGAACCGGCTGCAGTTCAGGTTCTAGAACAGGCTTTGCTGGCGCCTTGACGGCTGAAAAATCGCAGGAGGAGACTCGATGAGATCCAGAATTCTGACTTCATTTCTTCTCACCGTGCTGTTTGTGCTGGCAGACGGATGCGGGTCGGTGAAGAACTGCCCGGTGTGCGGCACGACCGTGGCGGATGGCTATACCGTAATCGATGTCATGCCTGTACCAGAGCACAATCCTACTGGCGAGCCCGGCGGCCCTTTCAATTCGTTCGACATTAGCGTCACCGATTCTGTGAATCACAGGTTCTTCGTATCTGACCGTATTGGTTTGGACGTGGCGGTTTTTGACACTCAGCAGGACGTTGCAGTGAACGCCTTTTCTGGTGCCAACGGCGTCGCTGTCGGCGGAGTCAACGCCAGTGCCTGCGCTGTTGATCCCACCGGTACGCTTTTTATTCCGCCCATTGTTACGGAGTCCGGCAATTGGACTCGCTTTGGCTGCCGCACCCTTAACTTCCACATCCCGGGCTTCGGCGCCAACGGTCTGTTCGGCGGCTTTCCCGGCGCGCAGTGTTGCGCGGCGCGAGCCAACGGGTTGAATCCGCTTTCAGCCCCGGATGGCGAGGCTTTGAGCGCTGACAATAAGACCCTATTTGTGGGGAACGGCAGCGCCAGTGTGGTGGCCTTCGATCTCACGACAACTACCTTCAGCCCGTCCGCTACCAGCCTTCCTCCTGGACCAACTGTTATCGCGGAGTTCCCCACCGGCGTGTCTCCCGACTATGACGGACCGAACGGCATAACTCCCTGTGGTGCCTCCGCCAATGGGCGGGCATTTTCCGATGCCACCTGCGGAGACCTGCGGTCGGATGAAATGTCTATTGGAGTTGTGAACGGCCGGACGCTCCTTCTGGTGGCAAATGGCGATCCGGGATTCCCCTTCATCACCCTAGCCGACGTAACGAACATTGTGAGCCCGACGGGCACATATACGGCGGATCATTGTCTTCCATTCATGAACCAGACGCCGTACGGCCCTCCCCTGGTCGGAAACGGACAGGGAAACGCCACCCCCACCGTTGGAGCAATCAATCCTCCAACGTGCATCCTCGGGCAAATCTACTACGACGGTGCGGTTCAGAACGATTCCAGCGTTGTGATCGACGACGGCGGTCTCAACGGGCCAGCCGGTTTCATCTGTCCTGACCCCTCGTCCACGGCGCTTTCTGGCGTCTCCGGTCACGGAGCTGGCGTGAATGTTCTTGGTCCCGACATACCCTGCCATCACGGGCCAATGCTCGACCCCAGTGGAACGGTCTGTGCCAGCCAGGCGCCCCCCGCGGCTGGATGCTTCGGAGCGGTTGCCATCGCCGGTATCGGCGGGTCCGTATTCAATCCCAACTCCGGCCGCTTTCTGGTTACCAATTCGGATGCAAGCGCCACTGATCTGACATTCGGTACTGTGGATGTTATTAATCCAAACCTCGGAAGTCCAAATGGCCCCTTCGTCGAAAATAGTTTTGTGATGCCGAATTGCATGCCCACCAGCATCGTTCAAGGTCCGGGCAACAATTTCCTGGTGGGTTGCGGGGACCACGACGGGGAGGCCTTCCCTCCGAACGAGTATGTGATTGACGGCACTTCGGGCAAGATCCTGGCCACCATTACGAATGTGGGCGGGGTCGACGAAGTCTGGTATAACCCCGGCGACAACCGATACTATCTCGCGGCGCGCGATATGCCCACTGGCCCGGTGCTGGGCGTCATTGATGCCAAGACGAATACGTGGTTGGTGAACGTCGTCACCAATTCCAACTCGCACAGCATCGCGGTCGATTCCACTAACAATCACGTGTTTGTGCCCTTGCAGGCAGGTACGATCTGCACGACACAAAGTGCTAATGGATGTGTCGGCGTTTACGCCGAGCAATAGACCTACCCACAGCAGAGTGTCGGGCGGGTGCGGTTCTCCGAACAAACTCTGGCGCAACTATCGAACCGCAGGAAAATAATATCGGTGTCCGGTGGATTAGGAATTAAGAGGTGGACTATGGGGGAAGCGCCGCCTACTTCACGTGCGTTTCTTGATAGTGCACTTCCTTCCATTGCCCGCCGCGCTTTGCCCAGAATTCGCTGATATAC
The DNA here is from genome assembly GCA_049585895.1 of Candidatus Sulfotelmatobacter sp. Taxonomy (GTDB): domain Bacteria; phylum Acidobacteriota; class Terriglobia; order Terriglobales; family Acidobacteriaceae; genus Sulfotelmatobacter. The sequence continues at coordinate 6,143 of JBAVAV010000761.1, forward strand.
ACCCGCGAGTAGCGCACTACCGACTTGGGCGGGAACTGCATCGTGACTTCGTAGATCACCAGAGCCGCGTCCGGCCCCGCCGGGACGAGCTTGAACCCGAACATCGTGTAGTTGAAAACATTCGTCTCTGCCACTTCGTTTACAGCCTGAATCTTGTTCCGCTCGCCCCGGCCATCGACTTCGACACCCTCGTAGTCGTCTGCCAGCAGTTCAGCGTAGGCCTTCTTGTCCTTGTTCTTCAGCGCTTCCCATTCAACTTTGATCTTCGCCTCGAACATATCCTTCATCTGTGCGTCGGCAGACATGCTATTGGATTGGCGGTTTTCGCCAGTGTTAGACGTTATTGCGGGCTGTTGCGCCAGGGCCAACGATGTCAGCCCTGTAATACAAGCGTAGACCCAGCACTCCCTCACGTTTCCTCCCATAGTCGAGCGCCAATACGGCAGCTTCACTCGTTCCTTCACGCTGCCCAGCGAAGTCAGCGAATCTTACAGCTGCAATGCTGGCTGCCGAAGTCCGCGAGCACCGAGGTCATCGGACGACTGTAAGCTACCATCGTTTTGAAGTGAACCCAACATTGCTCCACTGGCTGCTGTTGTCACACTTGGAACGGCCGTCCTTGGGTTCGCCTCCACGAAAAAAGAGTCTGACTCCTCGTCTCCCCGTGAGCGGTGTAACGAGAGAAGGCGGGCTTTCGCCGGAATTGCGTTTCAACCGCCGGTGTTAAGATGCTCAGCGTCCGGCTCTCCACACGGAGAATCGCGCCATGCACTTGTTCACCTAGAACTCGCCGGGCAATGCCGCGAACCGACTTTATGACAGACAATGAGGTTGAAAACCTGGCGCGTGAACTGCTGTCGGCGTACGAAATGGGCGAAATGGTCGCCATCCCTCCCTCGGAGCGACTGGGTTTCGACCTCAACACCGCTTATGAGGTTGAAGAAAGACTCAAGCATCTCCGCGAAGCTGCCGGACACCGCGCCGTCGGCCGCAAGGTCGGTTATGCCAATAAAGCCATGTGGCGCGCGCTGAAGCTTGAAACCCTGGTTTGGGCCCACATGTACGACGATACCGTGCAGCACAGCGACGATAACTCCGCCACGCTTACGCTCGCACATTACCGTTCGCTGAAGATTGAACCCGAGATTGTCTTCGGATTGAAACAACCGATCAGTGCGGAGGGTTTCGACGCCACCGCTGCCCTCGAATCGACCGAATGGTTGGCGATGGGATTCGAAATCATCGATTGCCCCTTTCCGGAATGGAAGTTTCAGCCAAGCGACTTCGTTGCATCGTTTGGACTCCATGCTGCACTCGTGATCGGAGAACAGGTGCAGGTGCAGCCCAACTCCATTGCCACTCTGGTGGACGAACTGCCGCGATTCAAGGCGCGCCTGGCGAAGAACGGAGAGTTTGTCGAAGAGGGATCCGGGCGGAACTGCTTGAGGAGTCCCGCCTTGTGTCTGGCCGAACTCAGCGCAGCTATCATACGGCGATTCCCAACCCAACCGTTGGGAGCGGGGGAAATCGTCAGCTCGGGAACGCTTACAGCCGGACATCCAACCGGCAGAGGGGATGTCTGGAGAGCTGAGGTTGATGGGCTGTCTTTACCGCCACTAACACTGCGCCTAGCCTGATCTATCGAAGTATTTCATTTCAGAGAAGTCAGGGGAAGATCCAACACGTCTTCAGATGCAGAATCCACAGAGGCCAAGGACTAATTTCATGCGGGCCAAACGTAGTAAACAAACCCTCTAAACCAGTACAGGCACAAGTTCCGGGATGCAGCGCGAACCGTGGAAGGACTTAACGGCATCCTCGGCGGTGAATCGTCCCATAATTAGTGCCAGCTTGCGATCCGTTGTCGTTTGGATGGGCGTTCGATCAATCCGCTCGACATATTCAGGGGGACGGGTACCGCGGATCAGTTTCACGAGAAATTTAGTATTTTTCATGAGGTTCTCCTGTCGCTGGGAAGGACAAATAAGAACAAATAAGGTCACAAACAAATGGGAGGCGACGTCTGGCCGCCTCCCGTTTTTTTCACTGATCCAAGGCCTATGCGGCCTTGGCGTTAACCTTGGCTTCGAGGGATTTCTCGCTGCCAACATTCACCTTGATCTGCTTGGGCTTGGCTTCGGCTTTCTTGGCAAGAGTAATTTTCAGCACGCCCCGGTCGTAGTTAGCGCTCACTTGCGCCAGATCCACGGAACTGGGCAGGGTGAAGGAACGGGTGAAGCTGCCGTATTGGCGCTCGACACGACGGAAGTTTTCTTCTTTCTCTTCCTTTTCGATGTTGCGCTCACCATGGACGGTGAGAGTGTTGTTCTCGATGCTGACATCAATGTTTTTTCCGTCGATGCCCGGGACTTCCAGTTTCAGAGCAATCG
>JBAVAV010000762.1:0-3026 GCA_049585895.1 Candidatus Sulfotelmatobacter sp.
GATCGCAAACAATGCCGCAAAGTTCGCAGAGACGAACTTGATTCCTGTGACAGTTGCTCGATTCCGGATCCAAACTGACCCCGAAACCTACGATCCGTCGCCCACCACTGTCCGATCCCGCCCCACCGGACCCGCTACCGGCGCACTCGGAATCACCGGCAAAGGCGGCGTCTCGCTTACTACCGGTCCCACGGGCACAGGTGTAATCGGCCGCATCGCAGTCACCGGAACCAATATTCTCTCCTGCCAATACGAGACCGCTACGCCACGCTGCCAGAAACGCGGAATCAGCAACAGCAGAAGCGTTACCTGGCCAACCGCAAAGGCGCGCCAAATGTGTTCCGGAGAAACAAATCTCATCCACACCCAAAGACCGCCCACTAGCACAATCGCGGCGACAATCGTGGTCACTACATAACTCGCGACCAGATGTCCCAGGCTCCGCCACATATGACGAAAGCCCGCGCCAATCGACCTGCGCACGGCATACTGGTCGTTCAGAACTACGTCGGCCTCGGCCAGATCGAACCAGACGCGCAACGCCGTCATGACCAGGAAAATTACCGCCAGGTCGATCATCTGCACCGTGAACGGAAGCAACTCGTTCGTGCTGTCGCCAGCTTTCTTGACCAGCGCTCCGTTCAGTCCGAACAGCGCGCCGGCCGCAATCCCGAAAACAATCGCCGCCACAATCAGCAGCCGGATAAACCGCCACAGGTTGCGTCCGCAGGCGCGGAAGAACTCTTCCCGTGGCAGTCGGTAGCTCGATGCGTATCCCTGAAAAACACCCGGCAGAAACAGCGCGGTCGCGAAGAAGAACACGATGATGAAATGTGCCGCCGGCGTGCTCGAAGCCTCGGTCGGCCCAAATTCGGGTCGCGCAAGCATTTCGATGAAAACGGGAAGGCTAAAACCCCGCACCAACCGGCCGGCATTCAAGCTGTGGTCGAGAACGCTATGGGCCTGCTTGCCGAACGCCGACGCGCCAAACCAGGCCAGGGCCAGGTTCAATAACCAGAACCAGAAGATGTAACGCTTGTTGCGCGCTACCATGCTCCAGCCGCTGCTCAAGAAACTCCGATTCTCCGTCATGCGTCAACCAATCCTTCCCTGCCGATATCGCGCCGCAAGAAACGTCCCGCCCAAGCCTTCGCGGACGTGGAACCTGAAGCCCGAAGCCTGAAGCCGAAGCCCGCTCCTACACTCCCCACCATGCCAGCACCTGGCCCAGACATTGCGTGATGAACAGCCAGTAGTTCGTAACTTTCATCGCCGGTTTATTGTCGGCCTCGACCACATAGCTGTTGTTAAAGTCATTGCGATCCAGCTGAATCTTGTGGTCGGGATCGATCTCCGCTGACTCCACCTTGGCCTTCCGGTCGTAGGTAAACTTCGTCCACCGGTTCGCTCCGTCCCAACGCTCGCGAACCTTCTCGCCGTTATCGAACCTGATCTCCACTTCAACCGGCATCACGAAATCTTCCTTGCGTTGCAGCCAGACGTAGGAGCGATAAACCGTATCTTTGTCGTCTTTCTTGCCCGCGCTCTTCTTCTCATCCTCGTACCAGTTCACCGGAAACGACACTACCTTGCTCACCTTGTAATCCAGCACCTGCGAGCCGTAGATCGCCTGATTGAAGTACCCGCGCAGGTCTTTCCCTGAGACTTCTTCAATCGTCTTCAGGAAATCTTCCCTCGTCGGATGAGTGAAGCGATACTTCATAAAATAGGCATGCAGCGCCCTCTCCATCGTGTCCGCCCCGACGATGCCTTCCAGCGTCAGCAGCGCGCTGGCCGTCTTGCCGTAGGTGACGCCGCCGTAGGAGTTGAAGCTGTAGTAGTCATAAGCTTTCTCAGCGATAGGATCGAGATCGGCCACTCCGATGTACTCGAGCCTTTGGAGCTCCCGTTCACTCAGGGTTACGCCCGCCTCGTTCAGGAAGGACGTGCCGGGCCCGAGAATCGAATCCAGCACTTTCACCTCTGTATAACTGTTAATGCCCTCGTCCATCCAGGCGTCTTCAAACTCGTTGGTCGCCACCATGCCGTACCAGTACTGATGTCCAAATTCGTGCTCCACTACTATTTCCGGCAGGTACACTCCCTCCGGCATGAACCAGCTCGAGTCCCCGGTAATAAAGGTGGGATACTCCATTCCGCCCGCGGCGGAGCCCGGCTCAGGATCCACCAGCGTCAGGGTCTTGTAGGGATAAGGCCCGTACCAGCGCTCAAAGCGGTCGAGCGTTTCCTTCAGAATTTTCTCGTGCCGCCCCACCTGATCCCAGTGCGCCGGCTGCATCAGGATGCGCAGCTTCACCGGCCCCATCTGCCCCTGGAAAACGCCATCGTCTTTCACTTTGTAGCGTGGGCTGGCAGTCCAGGCAAAATCGTGAATGTCGTCGCCGTGATAGACCACGGTTTTTGTGCTATCCGGATTGCTCACGCTGCTGACTTCGACTCCGCTCGCGCCCACCACTTCATTTTGCGGCACGGTCAGCTTCACGTCGTACACGCCGAAGTCGGCAAAGAACTCCGTCGTGGCGTGATACTGATGGCAGTTCCAGGCTCCCTGCCACCACACACCCACCTTGGGAAACCACTGCCCGCCCAGCACGAAATCGCGCTTCCATCCCGAGCGCGCCTGTGTCTCAGGGAACCTGGTCTGAAACGCAATCTTGAACTGCACATACTCACCCGGCGCGACCGGCTTAGGCACTCGCACGTCCACCACGGTTTTGTCGTCCTTGTTGCCATCGTCGGGCTGGATGAACTGCAACTGCTGGGTCAAATCTCCCTGCCCCACCACTTCCAGGCTCTTGATCTCCTCCGCTCCATACTGCTTCTCTTCCCACTTGGGGTAACCGACGTCCCGGCTCCCAACGATCTTGGCCTCACGCACCCACGTCGCCTTGGGCTGAAATGCGTTCTGATAAAGATGAAACGGAAAATGGTCGAGCGCCTGCCCAGTTAGATTGTGATACGTCAACACTTCGGTGGCATCGACCGTATGCTTGGCCGCGTCATAC
>JBAVAV010000763.1:0-20989 GCA_049585895.1 Candidatus Sulfotelmatobacter sp.
GAAACAAACTCCGCGGTCACACCCTCCACCTTCATGGCATTGATCTTCTCCACCAGCGCCGGCGGAAACGTATTCTCCATCCCAAAAATAATTCCAATCTTCTTCACAGGTTCCTCTCTAATCTTAAGAAAATGTCATCTGAGTGAGGTGAACTGAGAACTGAGAACTGAGAACTGAGAACCGAGAAGTGCTCTAAAAATACTTTGCCGCCATCTTCTCCCACAGCGGCCAGTCATGCTCCGAATGATCATTGAAAACATCCAGCCAGTTTGGCACGGCCTTGGCATTCAGCATCGCTGAAAGTTTCACGTTCGCATCGAGGCACATGTCCCAATCCGCGGAGCCCAGCACAATCTTCATCCGCCGGTACCGGCTGAGGAACCAATCGTCATTTTGGTTCGGAAGATAATCCGGCGGACAATTGAAATAGCAATCGTCGTCGTAATATCCATCCAGAAACTGATGGATATCGTAGGCCCCGCTCATCGCTACGCAATGGGTCACAGCGTCGGGATGCTTGAGCGAAAAATTCACTGCGTGGTATGCGCCAAAGCTGCATCCAGTCACGGCCAACTGTAGCGTTTGATTTTTCCAGCGCACGAACGGCAGAAACTCGTGCAGTATGTAGCGTTCATACTGCAAATGCCGCAACACCCGCACCCTTGGGTGAACGCGCTTGTTGTACCAGCTCTCGGTGTCGATCGCGTCCGGACAGAATACCTGCAAATCGCCGCGTTCGATCTTGCTGGCCAGCACGCGGATCATCCCGCGGTCTTCATACTCGAAGAATTTCCCCATGGAGGTCGGAAACACCACCAGCGGCGTTCCCGCATGCCCGAACACCAGCGCTTCCATGTCGCGGTGCAGTTCCTGACTGTAGGCTTTGTGATATTCGCGATTCATCGTGAAGGTAGATAGTTTTCTTCAACGCCGCGATCTGTAGACATCTCGCCAGCGACGTCTCTTTCGCAGCCGAAGTATATTACCCGATGTCAGGCCCGCTGGCCTACTGCCGCCACAAGACGGAATCCGCACCGATGTCTTAGGATAGTCCGGTGGCACGAAACTTCGCGACGCGCCTCTCGCAGTTGGTTCCGCGCTCCGCGCCTCTGGTCCTGCTCCTGCTTACCCTCGCAGCCGCCGTCGCCTTCGCCGCGGTTAGCCATCTGGTCATTCGCTTCAATGCCAATCAGCAGGCGCGCGGCCGCAAGCTCTATGCCGAAGGCCTGGCTGACGCCAATGCTCACCGCTTCGACGACGCCATCGCCGCCTTCCGCGCTGCCCTCACCTGCGATCCCTCGAATTCGCAGTATCAGCTTAGCCTGGCCCGCGCTTTGCGAGACAGCGGCGATCCGCGCCGTCTCGACGAAGCCGAATCCTACCTGATCGCTCTCTGGCAACGAACCCCGCAAGACGCGGCCATTAATCTTGCCCTCGCACGCGTGGCGGCGCACCGCGGCTCCGTCGAAGACGCCACGCGGTACTACCACAATGCTATGTACGGCGTCTGGAACTCCGACCCTGACGCCAGCCGCCGCAAGGCCCGCGTCGAGCTTATCCAGTTTTTGCTGAAGCGCAACGCAATTGCCAAGGCCGAGTCGGAACTCCTTGCGCTCGCCACCAGCCTGCCGCCCGATCCGGCACTTCATTTCGAGACCGCACAATTGTTCGAGCAAGCGCAGGACTATGCTGGCGCCCTGGTTCAGTACCAGGAAGTTCTGCGCGTCGATCCCTCCAACCCTGCCGCGCTCGCGGGCGCGGGCCAGGCCGCTTACAAGATCGGCAACTACGTTGCGGCCGAGCGTTATCTTCAGGCCGCGCTGAATGCGAATCCGCAGGACCTCCACTCCCGTGAGCTTCTTGCCACTTCTGAACTCGTTCTCAATGCCAATCCGTTCCACAGCCATATTTCTGACGCCGAACGCAACCGCCGCATCGCGGCGGCATTCGCCCAAGCGGAGACGCGTCTCATGGGGTGTGCCCAGCAGCAAGGCGTCGATCTCGTTCCATCCGCTTCCGCGCCCGCAAAACCGCCGGCAGACCGCGCCAGCGAGCCGGCAAAATCTCCGCTTGTTAACCTCCAGTCCCGCTGGTCGGCGATGAAACCAAACCTGGCACGCATGCGCTCTCCGGCCGCGACCGATCTTCCCGATTCCATCATGGACCTCGTCTTCCAGATCGAGCAGGAAGCCGCGAGCCAATGCGGCCCACCGCAAGGTCTTGATCTAGCCCTTCTGCGGATTTCGCAGAAACGGGAGTCGGCCGGGCAATGAGTGATCGTGCCCAGTTGCCTGGCGTGCCCGCGGTTCAGCCGCTCTCGTCCGCCGCGTCGGGTCCCATCCCCCGCCGCATCTTTTCCACCCTGGAAGGCATTTTCCACGAAGAAGTCTTCTTCCTTATTCTGTCCGTCTTTATCGGAATCTTTTCCGGGCTGGCCGTTGTCTGCTTCCGGCTCGCCATCGACTGGACTCACCTCGCCCTGCTCGGGCCGCTGCCCCAATCCCACAGTTGGCGCATGTTCGCCGTGCCCTCGCTGGCCGGACTCGTTGTTGCAGTTCTGGTGATGCGGGTTTTTCCGGGCATTCGCGGAAGCGGTGTCAACCAGACCAAGGCCGCGCTCTACATCTTCAACGGCTTCATCCCGTTCCGCACCGCGGTCGGCAAATTCATTTGCTCCGCCCTCGCCATCGGCTCCGGATTCTCGCTTGGACCCGAAGATCCATCGTTGCAAATCGGAGCCAGCATCGCCTCCGCCCTCGGACGCCAGCTCAAAATCTCCCGCGAAAAACTTCGCCTTATGGCGCCTGTCGGCGCTGCCGCGGGGTTGGCCGCCGCCTTCAATGCTCCTATCTCCGCCGTGCTCTTCGTCATCGAAGAGGTCATCGGACGCTGGAGCGCAGGCATCCTTGGCTCTGTCGTTCTCTCCGCCGTCTCCAGCGTGGTCATCGTGCGGTGGTTTCTGGGCAGCGAACCGCTATTCCGTATCCCGGTTACCACCTTCAAGCGACCCTCCGAGCTCATCGCCTATGCCGTTCTCGGAATCGTCGGAGGCCTGGCCTCGGTCGCATTCGCTAAATCCATCGGCTATCTGCGCCCCCGCCTCAAAGCTCTGCCGCGCTGGACACAATACTTCCAGCCCGCCTTCGCCGGGCTTCTTCTCGGCCTCATCGCTTTTCTCGGCGCGCCGCAAGTCCTGGGCGCGGGCTACGACTCCATGGACCAGGCCATGCACAGCCAGTACGGCTGGAAACTCCTGGCCATCCTCGCCATTCTCAAGATTGTCGCTACCACTGTCTCTTTCGTCAGTGGAACCCCCGGCGGCATGTTCGCCCCCACGCTTTTTATCGGCGCTATGCTCGGCGGCGCCGTCGGCGACATCGAGCGCATCTTTTTTCCTCACCTCACCGGATCCACTGGCACCTACGTCCTGGTCGGCATGGGCGTGCTCTTTGCCGGATTCCTTCGCGTTCCCATGACTTCCGTTTTCATGGTTCTTGAAGTCAGCGGCAACTATGAAATCGTCGTGCCCGTCATCGTAGCCAATACTTTTGCTTACGTCGTCTCGCGCAGTCTGCAGAGCATCCCCATCTTCGATCTGCTCACACGCCAGGACGGCCTAATTCTGCCTTCCCTCGAAGAAGCCCGCGAAGAAACCATTCTGCGCGTCGAAGACGCCATGCTTCCGGTCCCCAAGACCATCCTGAACGCGCAGGATTACGTCGACGCCAACGCCCGCCGCGTGCAGGATTCCACCGAATCCACGTTTCTCGTGCGCCTGCATCCCAGCGGCTGGAACGTCGTCACACGCGAGCTTCTGCAACGGTTTTTCCAAGAAGGCAAAGGCGAACACACGCTGGGCTCGCTTATTCCGCCGCAAAGTCTGCCCAGCCTTTACCCCGACCTTCCCCTCGACGCCGCTCTCCGCTACGTCAACTATTACCAGCTCGTACCCGTGGTCAACCGCGCGAACTCAACTCAGCTCGAGGGTGTCATCTCCCGCGATTCGGTCTTTCAGAAGTATGGAGGTCCGCCGCCGGTAGCAGTGGGCTGAAGCTTGCTCCCGATTCGCGGGCAGAGAGGCTCTGGTCGGACGCATCTGGCCTCAGCTCGCATGCAGTCCAGAAATGCCGGCACTCACTGTGGAAGAGTGGCGCTTCTGCGCCGCGTCATAGGCGAAAGATTAATAGGGGCTTTAAACCCCGCAAGTTACGAACAAAAAGCCCGCTCCTTGCGGAGCGGGCCTGGACTGCGACGGGGGAGGGTACCGCGCTTTAGCTTCCGTTCTGGCAAACGGTAAGCGATTCGCCCTGGAAGGTGAACCACCCGTGCACGGTGGTGCTCGTCGGCGCCCCAAAGTACGGTAGCGTCACCAGATCTTGCAGATTGTAGGTGAACCCGTGCAGGCTGTACGGGAAACCGCCAAAGTTGGCGTTTCCTTCCAGTGGATCGCCGTTTTCCAGAATTCCGCACGGCGTGTTGTTCCCGTTCGTGTTCACCACCAGAGGATCGTCCATCCACTCACCCACTTCATGAGAGAGCGCTGACACGTCCTGGGCGAAGTCGCCGGGGTGGTCCACGTAGGTGAAGTGGGAATACGCTTGCGGGGCGCTTATGCTGCCCTCGGAGCTGTGATAGCCGCCGATGCAGCATTGCCCCCCTTGCGTCAGGTAAACATCGTAGGTCAGAAAGATGGGCAGCGTGTTGGGCTGGATCTGGCTGAATTTGCTGATCAGGCTTTGCAGCTGCGCATCGAAATAGTTGATGTCCACCAGTCCCGCCGTGAATCCGAACGGCGACCCCGTGGTGCCCGACCGCGAGGGTGGGCTCAAGGTTTGTTCCGCCAGCACGGTCGGTCCTCCCAGCAACACGTGATAGCTGGTATGGCTGCTCACCGTGCCCCAGAAATTGGCCCGCTGGTACGCATCCTCGTACTGGGTTGTCCCTACTACCGTTCCACCCTGGTTGTAGGTTGTCGTGGAATCGAAGATCGGCGAAACCACCGTGTTCGTCGTCACCGTATTTCCGTTCGACAACACGTGCGCGGGATCAAATGTAGTCTTGGTCCCGTTGCGGGCTGTGATTACGATCTTCAGCGGAATAATGTATGCCTGGATCGTGGTCGAAGTGTTGCTGGAGGGCGCAGTTCCCACCATGTTGTAGTTATAGGTATGGTTCTGGTACACGAACGACCCGTTCCATGTGGTCAGGGCCGTCGCCGGCGTTACTACGTCATAGCGCAACCGGGGCGGCAGGGTTACATACAGCGGTTTGACATCCTCGTTTACCTTCATCTCGTCCTGGGCCATGGCAATGCCGGCACCACACACCGGCAAGGCCAGCACAGCAATTAAACTGCAAGTGACCAAACCTCTGGTAGTCATTGGTCGATGCTCCTTGAGATTGTTTGAACGTCGTGGCGCAGTTGTCGATTGCAACCGCCGACACGATGTAACCTCCGGCGGCAGCGCACCGAGTTGGTGATTTCCCAACACACTAGCCCCCAAACCGTGCCGCAGCTATTGGGAGCCGTATTTGTTCTGTTTTTGTAAAAGAGATGAGCAATTCCGTCTTTTGTAAATCGCATTCTTGCGACTGGAGGGCGGGTTCCGCCGGTGACAGTTGCTCCTCCGGTGCGCAAGACAAGCCGCATAAAAACAAAAAGCCCGAACCGCGAAGGTTCAGGCTCTTCATTATTTTCTGTGCCGCAACAGAACCGGGCACACCTTGCGGTTGGTTAGTTCGTTACAGTTATCGTGATCGGAGTCGTATGCGTGATGCCGCCGCCAACCCCTTTCACGTTGAAAGTGTGCTTTCCGAGCGGAAAGTTCGGACCGATCTTCAGCTTGAAGGTTGAAGTCCCCGCGCCCGGTGCCGGTATGGAACTGGGCTTGAAGTTCGACCCTGAAACCGACGACAAAGCAATCGCCGAATTGAAGCTGCCGGAGATTGTCGTCGTGATGGTTGAAGTAACGATGCCGCCCCTCGCGATGGTAAACGTCGAAGGTGACGCGCCGATGGTGAAGTCAGCACCCGCGCCGGTTCCGGCTAGCGCATCGATCAGGGCCTGGCCGCTCGGACTTCCCCAGCCGGTAGCCAGATCAAAGCCGGCAACCGCAGCGAAGCCATTGCTGCCGCCGATAGTGTCGTGGAAATCGGTGGTATAAGTCGAACTCAACCCAATCGTGTAGATCGCCGGATTGACGAAGCCCAGCACTGTCCCGCCGTTCTGGATAGCCTGTTGATTAACCAGAGCGAGGAAGCCGGCCCACATGGGTGCGGCAAAGCTGGTCCCGCCGAACTCGTTCGCCGTGCAGGCGGTCTGGTCCGCACACACGTAGAACGAGAAATCCGAGTTTGCCGAAACGTCCGGACCGTTGCGGAAGCTTTGCGAACACTCCGAGCACCCCGCGGCGGTCGCTACCTGCCAGGAAGGAATCGGGAACTTGTTCGGAGAAACGCCGCCACCGCTGTCCGACCATGCAGTCTCCGAGGCAAACCCACCGCCGGCACCGGTCGTCTTCAGAACCGTGCCGCCGACTGACGTGAGAAGGGGGCTGTCTGCAGGCCAGACAAACGTAGTAGACGCGGTCCAATGTCCAGTGTCCCCGGCTGCGTCGAACAGGTTCTGCCCCTGCGCCGCAAACTCCATGAAGTACGGGTTGTCAGTGTTGGGGTCCGCCGGTCTCCATGCCCACGAAGAGCTCAAGTTTGCATTGAGGGGACTGGCCGTTGCCATGGCGTTGAAAATGCCGGCGTCATCCAGCGGCGATGACTTTCCAATGTACATAACCAGGCTCGATAGGCCGGGTGCCATACCGAGTGCCTGAGTCATGTCGAGGGTCTGCTCCGTGTCATCGCAGCCCTGCGATGCCAGGCAGCTCGTAGTGACGCCGTCGACCGAGAACAGCGTAATTGGAACGTTATTTGTCTGATGCGCATTCGCGTAGTAAGTGTTCAGGTCGGCAAGATCCGTGCCTACGAACTCGAGCAGGCCTACCGATTGCCCGGCTCCGGTGAGTGCGGTTCCACCGTAGTACGCCGCTCTCATGTCGCTGCCGCAAAAAGATTTTTGCGGGCACGAACCGGTAGTAGCGTTCGAGTGCACACCCGAGCTCTTATCCCGATGCACCAGCATCCGTTGCGGTATCGAATAGTTGTCCAGGCCCGAGATGTGCCACAGCGGCACATTCAGCGCCGCGGCGGGCTCCCGATCCGGAGCGAAGAAGGTGCGGTTTTCGGTGGGATGCTGATAGATGCCCAGGTTCAGGTTCAGGGCCCTCTCGATGTTTGCCACCGCGCCCGTGACATCGATATTCAGGCGGTTGCGCGATGTCTTCACCACCGTTAGCCCGTTCGCCTCCGCGAAGTGCAGCACGGCGTTGTAGTCTTCCTGCGTTGGACCAAATCTCTCCGTAAACTGTTCTACCGTGAGGAACTGGCGGTAGATCGAGCTGCTGGGATCATAAAGATCCCTCAACAAGTTCTCTAGGTCCGGTTGATTGCGCAGCGGCAGGGTAATCACTAGGCGCATGGACTGGGTTGCGGGCAGATGCCCCACCGCTCGCGCCTGTCCGTTGGTTGTAACTTCTCGAACATGGTGCGTCATGGGAGATATACGTTGAACATCCTGGGCAAAAGCGGTGCTGGCCGCACAGGTCAGTACCACAAGCGCAGCTATAAAGCTGAGCGCAGCAAATCTTTGCTTCATATAGTAGGGATTCTCCTTCGGGTCATTGAAAGGCACAGTTGATTTGTTCGGAACGGTACAGATCAGGGGATTGTTGCGATCCAGAAACTGCACTGCTGGCGGACAAGTAACGACGGACAGATTGTCGTCGCGTTGTTTGTCCATGTCAACTGTGAAAATTTCTGCAACCTTCAGGTTTTGTGATGAACTATGTCCGGTAGTAAGTTAAGAGATTCGCCCGATCGCCGTGGCCGAAGCCGGCGCCCAGTCGCCAGACCAGCAGTGGTCCAGGCTTGCCGCCACTCTTCGCCTCTCTCCGAGAATGCATGGCCCCTTCACCACGCAACAAAAAGCCGTCCCGGCAACTTGCCGGAACGGCTCCCGCAAACAAACTAGCGCAGGCGTAAAGCTTGTCGGCTAGTGGCAGGTGGTGAACTTGAACGATACCAAGTGGGTACTGAAGTTAAAGCTGCCTGTCGTCTTGTAGTACTCCTGCGCATACCAGAACGTGCAGTCGTCCACCGGGTCGATCTGCATACTGCTGTAGTCGCCCCAGCGGTTAAAGCTCGACGTTTGCACGCCCGTACCCTTGAGGACAAGTTTAGGCGTTTCCATCTTTCCCGCAGGGTCGGTCGGAACCCGTCCGGTGTATACGATGCTGGGATCCATCGTCTTACCCGAAGCACTAAAGCCAAGCGCAATATCTCCATTTTTATCCATGCCGATGCTGCCCATCCAAAACCCGATGGTGCTCGTGCCGCCGCCTACCGTGCCTGACTGGAAGACGACCGGACTGGAGCCGGGACTTCGGACTTCATACCACCGCACCGCCGATGCGGCGTTGCCGGTGCCGCTGGCTTTGATCGAGTGACTCGCTACCAGGGCTTCGTGACTGCCAAAGTTGCGATACGCTAAGCGATACATTAACCGGTCGCCGAGCGCGTCGAGCGCTTCTCCGGGTGAGGGTTGCACAATACAGGTGCCATTCGCGCCGCAGGCGTCCGAGTACGAAGCCACGGTCAACGCAGTAGGACCGGTGAACGTGGAATTGCTCGTCACTGCAAAATCCACATGGAATTTGTAGAGGTTGATCTTGGTGGAACTTGCCAAGTCCATCTGATAGTTTGGCGAGCCGGTCGGAGGGGCGGTGCTGCCGTCCAGGTCTGCCGGCAGTAGCGCAAAGTCCGCACTGTTCCGCTGGAAACAAACTGACGTAGCGGTATTGCCGAGAAGCATGTTGGTGCGGTCCAACGCACACGTTTCCGCCCCGGTAAAAAATCCGCCGCTCGGGAAGCTGTCCGTGGTTAGGTAGTACGCATCCGGCCACACTCCAACCTTCGGATAATCCGGCAGGACTGTCTTGTAGTTAAAGGAATAGAGATGATAGGTTCCAGTCGCATCGGAGCTGGTGGAAATCGCCACGCATGCATTGTTTTGACTGAAGCTGTTGTTAAACGCAATCATCGTGATCAGCCAGCGTTGTGCGGCCTTGTCATAAGTAGCGATCGGGTCGCTCAAGTTGCCCGTGGCGCACTGTCCGCCCAACGGCTGATACAGCGTCTGGATGTTCGTAGGAGCCATGATCTGCGCCCCCGTCGTTTTGTCGTACACGGCATAGGCAACGTTAACCGTCTCGACGACCTGCGTGGCCCCAACCGTGGCATTCGTGTCGGGCGGCACAAATCCTCCGCCCTGCGTGTCCGTGATGCCATCAAAACTCAACAGGTTGGTGGTGCTGACCGGCGGGAGAACCTCGGTTTGCGCCACCGAGTCGGGCTTGTTGCTGATGTGCGGCCTTCCGGACCGGTCGTGTTCAGGCATCACCTTGCTGGTATTGTGCCAGGGCTCTGGCTTCATGTCCCGGAAAGGCTGAGTTGTAGTTACGGGAGAAGCATGGATTACGATGGGATTTCTCTGTACCTGCTGGGCGAAGGCGGTGCTGGCTACGCACGCTATCAGCGCAAGCGCGGCCAGTATGCAGAAAGCAGTCGATCGTTTCATATTTAGGAAATCTCCTTGGGGTCGTTTCGTTCGGGCCATTGAACTGAGAAGCTGAAAATCGCAGGGGCAGGTGCGTTTAGACGTATCCACTAGCGAGACTCATACTAGAAGCAATAGTAGAGCGTCCTGTTGATTGTCGCCGTGGCGCTTGTCTATGTCAACAGTGAAAACTCTGGCGTTGCGCTCTGGGCACCAGTTTTGCCCCCACTCCCGGTTCTTGCGCCGGGGAAAGCTGTAGGAATGAGAGGAAAGGGACCTGCGATACACGGCGGTCAAAGGTTGCCGATTACGCGTCAGAAGCGCCGCATCGGCCTCGACCGCGGGCGTCACTGCAGGTCCTTCTAGCGCCTGTACCAGAAAATCGCGACCACTACTAAAAGGATCGCGACAATCCACAGCAGGATATCCTTAGTAGGATTTTTCTCGCTTGCCATGATCGAAGTAAACCACATCCTAAATCTGTGTCAAGTCCCGCATCCTGGCTGAATCTCTCGCATTACCGCCGGCCCCGGCTCAACTCCCAGTCCAGCAAGGATTTCCGCGCGGGTTAGGCCTTGCCAAACTGCCGCCGCACCTCCCAACCCCCGAATTGAGGCTTCTTCCACAATTGTGCAAGAACTTTCTCTCTATCCCCGTTTTCCAGCCCCTAAACCAAGCCTCCACCACACAAGTTTGGTATCGAGGTTGCATCCCTCCCTTCAGAGCCGCAACGTGCGCGGCTCCCTCTCCTCCAGACTTGGACCCTTGCCATGAAAACTACATTCTTTGCCGTGTTCTTCTTTTTCTGTGTCGCATCCGCATTTGGACAGCAAGCCGCTCCGGTGCTTCCCAACCAACCCGCCGCGCTGGTCATGACCGACCATACTCAGACTGCTTCGCAGCATGACATGGCCCACGAGCAGAATCTGTTCGGCGACACTCCTTACAGCTATGCTCAGGGCGAGCAGCCGCTGTGGCAGTTCCCCACGAACCGCCGTGTTACCCCTCTCGGCGACATCGCCCGCTCCCTGCGCAAAGAACACGCGACCGCGCCAAAAGCCGTAATCATCTGGGAGATTCAGTAGTCGCGCCGTAGTAGACTTCCCGCGAGGGCGGACACCCCTGTCCGTCGCCCTCCGTGACTCGCGCACTTGCGCCCTCGACTCTCGTCGGCTGTCATGGAGAGGCGAACTCTCCCGCTCTCCCAAAACGGAACCTACGAATCAAAGTCTGCCGACCCGCCGCCGTGCGTTGACTAAGAGCTAAAAGCTGACGCCTACTTCTTATACTGCGTCGGCTGCGGACCTTTTTCCAAGGTCTCGCGGTCCCAGATCCAGCCTTCGCGGGTGTAGCTGGCGAGTTCGAAGTCCTGGGTGAGTTCGAGCGCATCCACGGGGCAGGCATCTTCGCAAAGCCCGCAGAACATGCAGCGGCTCAGGTCATAGGTAAACTCGGTGAGTTCCTTGCGGCGGGTGTGCTCGTTGCGCGCGCTGGAAACCACGATCAGATTCTCCGGACAGGCCAGCGCGCACAGGTCGCACGCGATGCACATGGTCTCATTCGTATCGGGATTCACGTTCAGGCGGGGCGCGCCGCGGAAGCGCTCCGCCACTTCCGGCCGCTCCAGCGGATACTGCTCGGTATAAATCTCTTTTGGATCCTGATAGAGGAAAGTGACTTTCAGGCCCTGAAGCAGGTCGATCAGAAAAACTTTGCGAAGAAAGCTCGGCATCCCCATGACGTGGTAAGGATAGCAGTTGGCGGTGTGCAGTGGCCAGTGGGCAGTGATAGTGGACTGGCGGGGAACTTTTGCGGGGTTGGCTTCGTATCAGAAGCAGGTACAGAAATTCGCAAATGCTATGCGCGCTTATCTCGCCAATTTGACGGCCAAAGGGTGGGTGCTGTTGGCCTTGCCGATCCTCGCGATTGCTTATCCCGTGGTGACGGTCGTAGTGCCGGCGGTAATTCGAGCCGTGGTACCCGACGTGGTGCGCTCAGTGCTGACTTTAATCTGAACGCACCGCCGTCCATCATTGTCCTGCTCGGAATTTAGCCGCCGGAATTTAAGCGGCCTTGGCCGGTACCGCCATGATGCGCTGCACTGGCGTCTTCACCAACGCCGCCGCGATCAAACCGACAATTACGAAACCGATCACGTGCTCGGCGATGGCAGCCACCGTGTAGTTGAGCGGGAAGCCATACCAGTTCCAGTATTCCACGTTGGTCATGAGCGCCACGATTACCCCGACCAGAGTCACGAAACCAACCCGCGGCACGTATCCGATCAATCCGGGAGCCAGCGAGAGCAGGAAAGCAGCCAGCAGCGCGACCACAATATTCAGGATGCATTCATTGGCCAGTTGGACGCCCATAGGCCCGCCTGCTCCGGCCGCGTTATAGATCATGATGCCGTACGGTCCACCGACTTTTTCCGGAGGAAATTTGCCGGCCTTATCGGGCTGAGGGAAAAAGAAAAAGCCGGACTGCGGCACCGAAGCTTTGAGCGTATCCATCACCATTTGCTGTTGGGGCAGACCCTGAATCCCCACCGCTCCCAATCCCAGCACCATGTGCGCCAGCCCACCCCACAGAAACAGCGCAATTCCACCCAAAATACCTGCCAACAGGATTCGTTTTGCCATTAGGTTTCCTCCTCTGGACGCAACATTATGCCCGAAAATGGTGCAGTTGGGAAGGGCAATTGTCGCGGTGCTTGGGATAAAAGGAAATCGCTACAATACTCCTTCGCGAGCCGATCAATGAACCTTGTATTACAGGACGAAAGGGACGAACTCTGGATGGGAGAAGCTCTGCTTTCGGCGCAACGCGCGCTGGAAGCCGGCGAGGTTCCGGTGGGCGCGGTGGTTGTGCACGACGGAAAAATCGTTGGCCGGGGATGGAACCGCAACATTACAAACTGCGATCCCAGCGCGCATGCGGAGATTGAATCTCTGCGCGAGGCGGGCTCAACCGTGGGTAACCATCGCCTGGAAGGCTGCGACCTGTTTGTTACAATTGAACCTTGCGCGATGTGCGCGGGCGCGCTAATTCATGCGCGGATCAGACGATTAATATACGGCGCGGACGATCCCAAGGCGGGCGCAGTGCATTCGGCGATGCAGTTGCTGAATCATCCGCAAGTGAACCACCGGGTGGAAGTTCGCGGTGGTGTGCTGGCGGGCCGTTGCGCGGAGGTGTTGCAAACGTTCTTCAAGAACCGCCGTTAGTCGTCAGCGGGCCGCTGCTTTCCGGAGAGGTGCGTGAGTGGTTGAAACGATCCGCCTCGAAAGCGGACATACCTTAACGGGTATCGTGGGTTCAAATCCCACCCTCTCCGCCATTCTTCCCTACAGGCAGCAAGTACGTAGTCATCAATAAATCTGCCGTTCTTCAGCGGTAGTACTTTTGTTATCTAGCCCACTCCGCCGCTGAACTCTACACTGATGTTCAGTTCCGTGAAGCGTACGACTGTCCAACCCGTTCAACTTCAAGAACAGTATTCATCGAAACAGAACGCTCCCGGCGCACCGTGCTCTGGGCAAATACACCGATAAAAGCTGATGCCGCCATCGGGCTCGACCCGGTTTCTTATTCAAAGGATGCCATCGCCTCTATGTCTTCTCCGGCTTCTCCGACGAATCGTGTAACGAATGCAGTTCCGGGTTCTTCTGCTCCCCGGGCAGCGACCGGTGCAGCCGCGGCTGCGGCGCCGATCTCGACTGCTGAATTGCTGGCGGCGATGTTACGGACTTCAGAAAAGATCAGCGATCTGTTCTTCTCGCCGGGAAAGCCGCCGCTGGTCGATATAGGTGGAAAACTGGCTTCCGCCGGGACAACCCGCGTCCTCACGAGCGAAGATACCCGGCGGATTGCTTTCGATCTGATTGGCAAGAACCAGCATGCGATTGACAACTTGAAGGAAGTCGGTTCGTGCGACGTGTCCTACAGTTTGCCGGGTGCAAATCGCTTCCGGGTAAACGTCTTCATGCAGCGGGGCAGCTGTGCCGTGGTGATGCGGGTCATTCCGGGGAAGGTTCCGGATTTTCAGGCGCTGAACTTACCCGCCGAGTTGGGAAAGATTGTGGGGCTGCGCAACGGAATCGTCTTGGTCACTGGCCCGACCGGGTCGGGCAAATCGTCTACCCTGGCGGCGGTCATCGACAGGATCAATAAAGAACAGGCTTATCACGTGCTCACCATTGAGGATCCAATCGAGTTCCTGCATACCCACCAGAGCTGCATCATCCATCAACGCGAATTGCACAGCGATACGCCCAGCTTTGCGCTGGCGTTGAGGGCCGCACTGCGCCAGGCTCCGAAAGTGATTCTGGTGGGAGAGATGCGGGACCGCGAGACCATTGAGATCGCAATCGAGGCGGCAGAAACGGGTCACCTGGTGCTTTCCACGCTACATACGATTGACGCTTCGAAAACGGTGGAAAGAATCGTGGGAGTCTTCCCCATGGCCGAGCAGCACACCTTGCGGAACCGGCTGGCAAAGAGCTTTCGCTACATTGTTTCGCAAAGACTTGTTCCCCGAAAGAATGGGACGGGCCGGGTAGCAGCATTTGAAATTTTGAAGTCTACCCTGCGCACCCGCGAGTACGTGGAAAAAGGCGAAGGAGATGGCAAGACGCTGCTCGATGCCATGCGCGTCGGCGGCCAGGAGGGCATGCAACACTTCGACGGCGAGATCGAGAAACTGATTCGCGAAGGGATCGTCGATATGGAGACCGGACTGGCGTATGCCACCAACCCGGGCAATCTTCAACTGGAGCTGGCTGACCTCGCCAGCCCACAGGCTGATCCACTGCTGGAAAACAGCGCGCCTTAGGCACAGTGGGAATTGACTTTTGTACGTCCTCTTCGGCGTCAGGAGAAGGCAACGAGGAGATCAAATTCCCCGCCCTGTCGCAAAAGGACGCGACAAGGGCAGGGCAGCCTCGATAGCTAAATGGTTGGGAAGGCTGGGCCAGCCCCCCACCCAGCCTTCGCTCTATAATCTCTAATTCTTGACGCGTTATGCGTCATTTCAGGGCGAACGAGATGATCGTTATCCAGTCCCCGAGATTACAGCTCAGCCAGTTTCAAATAACGGATGCAAAAGAGGTTTTCGCGTGCATCACCCCCACGATCACCCGATTCATGCGGTGGGAGCCCCCGTCCTGGAGCGAATACATGGCCCGATGCGAAGAACGACTGCAGGCTCCGCAGGTAAATACGCTTTCCTTCGTCATCAGACGGCGCGACAGCAAGGAATGCCTTGGCATGGCCGCGCTGGAAGAGTGCGACACGGAATCGCCGGAGTTGGGCCTCTGGATGAAGGAAAGCGCGCACGGTCAGGGTTTCGGCCGGGAGGTCGTGGCGGCGGTCGCTGGATGGGCGCATGAAACCTTAGGTAAGGAAAGTTTCATTTACCCTGTAGCGGTGCAAAACACCGCCAGCAGGCGTATCGCTGAAGGGCTCCACGGCGAGATCATCGAAAATCGCACAGGTCCGAAATACGAGTCCGTCGTCTACAAAATCCCGTGGAAGGCCTGACGTTTTTGCCCTCAATCGAAGCCCAGAGTGGAATATCATTTTGAAAACTTTCTGTGTGGTACGAAGAACTTCCGACTGATCACCCCTGGCGACGCCTTGTGGCCGGGTGGCCCATTCAATCCCGGTTTGGCTTGAGTGGGAATTTAGGAATGAATTCGAGCCCAGTGCAAGCGGGAAAAGTTTTCAAATTCTCCATTCAACGGAAATTGCGCTTTGTGGGCCACCAGCCCCGTTAGGCGCAGTGATTTGAAAAGCCGAAGGAGCTACTTTTTCGCAAGGATTTGTTCGATCTGTTGCAGGTGATTGAGATCGTGGCCGGCGAACATGCGCACGATGTGCTCGATCGTTTCCTGCCCGCGCTCGGAGTGCATGCCGTAGTGCTTCCACTGGTCGGGCGTCAGCGATTTCAGCAGCGCCAGGTTTGACTCCCGCAGCACGCGAAACTGCTCGACGGATTTGCGCGGATCGCGCTTCTCGTAGTGTCCGCTGATTACCCAGGAATCCTGATCGAAGGCAGCGATGGGTGTCCCCGGTGCGCCCAGAATCAGCCGCATGCGAAAGCCGCCGACAAGTTCGGCATCTGCCAAGTGCGCCAGAATCTCGCTCACGGACCACTTGCCGGGAGCAGGACGCTTACGCAGTTTTGCGGGAGGAACGCCTTTGATCAGGCGCTCGAGTTTCTTCGCCGTGGCGGCCTGGACGGTTAAGGGCTGCTTCCCTTCCATGTAGCCGACAATTCGCTGCGTGTATTGTTGCGGAGTTTCGTTCATTGTCTTCCCTTCTGTCACGCCTTGATGAAGCCCAATTAAGCCGACCGATCTGGAATCATTCGCTGCCCTTCTGTCCGGCCTCGAACTTCGTCCACGGCCCGGCCTTCATATCGTGCAGCAACGGCTTCTGCCAGGAATACTCGGGATGATGCTCGAGAAAGTCTGCCGCGACGAAATCGGCGCCGCAGGGATGGCCGGCGCGCGCCACGAAGCTCATCTTCGCAGCCAGCGTGCTGTCGGTGGCTTTGCCCTGCACCGCGCCTCCGGGATTGTAGGCGTTCCATCCCCACTGTTTTATGCCACGCGGCGAGACGTCGACATGGCCGCATAGAGAACGTTCGTTGGGCTCAGGCTTTTCCGTGGACGCAGCCTTCTCGAAGCTGTCGAAGTGATCCGCGAGGAATTGCTCGGCCATCTCGACATCAATCGTGCCCTTGGCGTGCTGCACCAGTTCATCGGCGCGGGCATGGCGCGCGTTCATGGAAGAGGATGCGTCGTTGGGATCGAAGCCGCTGGTTTCCTCGCGAATCAGTTTGGGATCGCGGGGAAAGTTCGAACTCACGAAATACCCGTCTTTGGTGCGCCACAGCGGAGTATTTTTCAGGCCCAGTTCGAGATAGGCGATCTCGCCCGTCTTGCGGTCGCCGATGAGCCAGTCGTTGGCGTAGCCGCCGTTGTTGCCTTCTTTAATGATGCGCACGTAGTCGTCAATGCTGCTGGCGTATTGCAGGGCTTTGCGCGAGCGCATGAACTCCGGCTTGCCGTTCGGGTCCCATCCCTCGAATTGTGTGATCGTGGTCTCGGTGATCATGATGCCGGCCGCGTTCACGCCGAAGTCGTCGTCGCTGGTAATCACTCCGGGAAAACCGTCCATGAGAATGCGCTGCCCGCTCTGCGGCACGATGTCGAAGATCACCACCCAGCGTTCGCCCGCCAGGTAGCTGGTCCAATTGTTGTGAGCGATCACGATCCGGTGATCTTTGGTAAAGCTGCCGGTGGCGATGAAGGCGCTGCAATTGCCGGGGGCAGCCAGTTTCGGCGGCTTCGCAGACGCTGCGGGCTTGTGCGCCGTCCTGCTGTTCAGCTTCGTATTCAACTTCTTATTTAACTTCTTATTTAACCAAGGCACGTAATAGTCCGGCACTTCCTCAAACGCGTTGAGGGCTACGATGTCGTAAACGTCGAGATCCACGCCGTGCGCCTTCACTCCGTCGGCAATGCCCTGCAGTTCCTGCTGATATTCGCTATCGATGTGCGGCCACAACATCTCGCGCGCCGTCTTGCGGAAAAAGTACCAGTCGCGCTGCGTGGCGTGCGTATCGAAAAGCCTGATGGCTTCGAATGCGTCTTCGATCTCAGCTGCCAGCAAGTATCCGTGCTGAAAGCCGATATCCGAAGGGGATCCATCGAGATGAACATAGGTCCACCCGCCCTGCTGGAAGCGATAGGCTTTTTGCAGCCGCGGATCGGAGGCAGCCGAACCGGCATTCAGCGGCTGCGCCGCGCACATCGAGGCAGCTAGAAGCAAAACGGCCAGCGCGCCCATGACGACCATTAACTTCACGAAGCCAACACAGCAACCAGTATTCCTCATGGAATCCTCTTGAATTCAGACTCTGCCAACGTCGCCGGAAGCCATTCTAGCCTAGTGTCAGTATTCCCGTGTGCCGATCTGACCTGTCGGTAGTGGATCACTTTGCGAATTTTGCGGAACCTTTGCGGCCTTTGCGGTAAAACCTTTAACCGCAAAGATCGCAAAGAAAGCCGCAAAGTTCGCTAAGCCAATTGATGGGAGAGTTCCGCGACTATCCAAACTGACCCTTCCCTGACCTGTCAGATGTCAGATATCAGTTCGCTGTTCGGTATGCCGCTTCACATACCAACAGGGAGCGCAACCACCCTGCGGAAATAGCGAGTTGGAACAAGTCTGCGGCCCGGGCGGGTCAAAGAGAAACTCGGTCTTACCGTTTTTCTGCTGGACGGCGTAGTATCGGGTAACGGTAACGCTGCCAAATGGCCGGTGGTTTGTGGCCACACGGAAGCGAAAGGCGCAATAGTCCCCGAGGTAGGCAAGGGCTGCAACGCCGGAAACCGAAAGCAGGGCATACGCAACAATTCGCCGTAGCACGTTTCGCAGGCTGCGGGCTGGGACTAGGACCACGGCGACGCATTATACCGGGCGGGCGGATTCGGGCGGTTGGGTAGTGGCTCAATTTGAATTTTTCGGTCTATGGTTCGGGTCATCCCGAGTGCAGCCGTTTTTCAGGCGAAAGGAAGGATCTCCCACTGGCCGTATCTATGAGAGATCCCTCACGCGGCTGAAGTACGCCGCGTTTCGGGATGACGCCTCCTAGGAGAATGAATTCAAACTGAGTCACCTACCGGGCGGTTGCCCCGCGTTGACAATTCTGCCTGCGACAGGCGAAACTACCGCCTTCGCCGGGTACAGGCTCCCGGCGGACGCGTGCAGCCAACTCGTGAATACAAAGTAGCCGCTGGGCAGAAGTTATCGCCTATGGAGCAACCGGTCTCCTACACCCTCGATTCCACTCTGGACACGGTGGATAACGCCGAGCAAAAGGCAACCCGTATTGCTACGGAATTGGGTTTCGGCGATGACGAGGTCATGCAGATTTCCATGGCCGTGCGCGAAGGCGCAGTCAACGCGGTTTTACACGGCAACGCGTATGCTCCAGACAAGAAGGTGATTCTGGCCTTCGAGCGCACGTCCGCAGACCTGGTGATCACGATTCGCGACCAGGGCAGCGGCATCGACTTGAGCTGCATTCCGAACCCGTTGGCGCCGGAGAATCTGCTCAAGACTTCGGGACGGGGCATTTTTCTGATGCGTTCGTTCATGGACAAGGTTGAAATTCGCCCGTCGCGGACGGGCACGGAAGTGAAATTGATCAAGCACGTCCACGGGCCATCCGCGGGCGACAAGGAGGCTTCTCAGTGAGCATGAAAATCAGCACCCGGCAGGTGGATGGAGTGGCAATCGTGGACTGCAGCGGTCGCATTACCCTGGGCGAAGGCAGCGTGACCCTGCGCGACACCGTGCGCGAGCTGCTCGCCAAGGGCAGTAAGAAAATCGTGCTGAACCTGGGCGACGTCAACTATATCGACAGCTCCGGCATCGGCGAGCTGGTCAGCGCCTTCACCACCACCAAGAACCAGGGCGGGGAGCTCAAGCTTTTGAATCTCACCAAGAAGGTTCACGATCTCCTGCAGATCACAAAGCTCTACACCGTCTTCGACGTGAAAGACGACGAGGCCGCAGCGGTTAAGGGGTTTAAGTAGGGTTAGCGTTTCGTCTTTGCCGCGTCAAAGCCAACCTAGGGACTGGCCCGTCCAGTCCCTTTTCCATTCCGGGAACGATCTCGCAAGAATTTTGAGAGGCGGGCTCCAATGCGGTCTTGCACGCCGTAAGATTTCCGCGTGAGCTGGGTTCGCGATGTTCGCCGCACACTTATCGGAACACTATCGCTCTGTCATCCTTCGCGAAGTGAGGGATCCAGGCCTCGCCGACCCCTTCTGCTCTGTCTGATACTGTTGTCCGCGCTCCCGCTCTTCGCCGCCTCTGACTGCCTTTCCATTCAAAACGTTGCCCAGCACGTCGGCGAAGTCAAATGCGTCACCGGCAAAGTGCAGCGCGTGAAAGTCGGCGCCCGCGGCGTGCACTTTCTCGATTTCTGCGAAGACCAGATGGCCTGCCCCTTCGCAGTCGTCGTCTTCCCTTCCGATCTCAAAGACGTGGGCGACGTTCGCGGCCTCACCGGCCGTACCATCGAAATCCGCGGACCGGTCAAACTCTATGACGGACGCGCCGAGATCATCCTGAACCGCATCAGCCAATTGACCGGCGGCTCAACCCTGATCCCGCCGCTGCCCAAGAACTACGACGTGGAAAAGCAAGGCCACTACAGCGCCGGCAGAGTGCGGCCTTCCAAGAAACCCGCGAAAACCAAAGGCACACCCAACACGACCGCCACCTACGGCAACGAGGCCGACGCCAGCAAGGACCCTCTGCAATGAAGCCCTCACACCATTCCCTTCCGCAACTCCTCCAGGGGATACCGTGTCCCTCGCCAGACGATGCCATTGTTCCACAGCGTGTGCGCCATCGAGCGCAACAGCGTATAGACGAACAGCATCGTGCTCACCGGATGCAGCAGGAAGTAATACGGCGGCACTCCCGACCGCCACGACATCCCCAGATAGATCAGAGACATCGAAAGCAGCGCCACCGCGTAGGGCAGCCGCGCCCAACCATGCGCCAGCCACACGCCCAGAAATGGCATCAGGTTGAGGAAGGCCAACCCGAAGGCCGAAATTAGTGTCCGCCACCATTGGAATGACAGAATTGCAAAAAAGTTCTTGGTCAGATTGTCCATCACGCCCATCGCCCCCTGCGCCCAGCGGATCGAGATCAAGTCTCCACCAAAAACGTTGCGCTGCGCGAATCCGGCCTGCTTCACCACCTTGCCCAGTTTCATGTCATCGAGCACTTCCATGCGCAGTGCTGCGTACGTGCCCACGGCCTCATATACGCTTCGGCGGACCAGGTTAAATGCACCTACGCCCATGTGATCCTGCGTGGCGGGATCGGCCACCTTCCAGGGCCGGTGGCCGAACACAAACATCGTCTGAAAGAACGCGATCATCATGTACTCGCCCGGGCTCTTCATGATCATGCGCGGGAACAGGACGACATGATCAGCCTGCTCTGCTTCCCCGTAGGCGAGGGCGCGCCGTAAAGAATCCGGCTTGAATAGCACGTCGGCGTCGGTGAAAAGCAGCCAGTCGCCGGTTGCCTGATTGGCCGCAGTCCACATGGCGTGGGTTTTGCCCAGCCATCCCGCAGGCAAATCGCGGTGATGGATCACGCACAGTCGCGGGTGCTCTACTCTTCTCGCATTCTTTACGAGAGGGCGAGGATTTTTCGCCATGTTTTCCATGATCTCGACCGTGCGATCGGTAGAGCGGTCATTTACCGCGATCACTTCATAAT
>JBAVAV010000764.1:0-4783 GCA_049585895.1 Candidatus Sulfotelmatobacter sp.
GCCCGGTCGTAGTGGCGCTGACGGGAAATGGGGCGGGTACGCAGGCTGCGGCCAGCGTCACGCCAAACGTGATGACCTTCGCGCCCCAGGCGCTGGGGACCACCACATCTCAGACGGTCACAGTGACCAACAACGGCAACAATTCATTTCACTTGAAGTCGCTTGCGCTGGAACCGCCTTTCAGTACCACAGGGTTCACTACCTCCGTCGCCATCAACCCGGGCAAGTCCTTCTCATTTCAAGTCACTTTCACGCCCACCCAAACCACCGCGTACACGAACACTCTTGCACTGACCTATGACATTATTCCTGGTCAAGGCGTCAGCCTCTCCGGGACCGGCACCAGCGCGACTCAACTCGCAGTTACGAGCTTTCCCGTCCTGCCCGCTGCGACCCAGAGTTCACCCTACCTCGCCTACCTGGCGGCGTCGGGTGGTACTGGTCAGCTCACCTGGAGTTTGGCTCCTGGCAGCAAGCTGCCCGCAGGCGTGAGTTTGTCGAGTTCCGGAATGATGTCGGGAACGTTGTCTCCCAACATCAAGGTTGGAAGCTATAGGTTCACGGTGCAGGTGCAGGATTCCGCCACTCCGCCCAAGACCGCGAAGGCTGCTTTTCAATTCATAGTCGGCGCCGCTCCGGGAGCGAACTGCGTCAACATCGAAGCCTATGCGCCGGGAACCAGCAACCCTCTGATTCCGCTGACTGACCTTGGAACCGGCAGCTATGGCGGATCCGAGGGTGGCCTCTATCCCGCAGGCAGGAACGTTCCGCCTTATACTTGGGAGGCTGCCGCCCTCAGGCTCGCCGACGGAATCCAGCCGCTCAATGCCAGCGGTAATTCCGATCCCAATGGCATTTACGCCCTGCTTTCCATCGGCGTGTCGATCACGCGTACGATCTGGGATGAGTTCGAACCGATGGAAGCGGGTGATCCCGCCGTCAATCCTCATCTGGTTCTGGTGAACGCCGCGATTGACGGCACCAACTCGCCCGATTGGACCAGCCCCAGTTCCGGAGCGTGGCAGACCATCCTCAACAACTACCTGCCCTATCAAAATGTTTCGCCGAATCAGGTGGTGGCGGTGTGGGTGATGATGCCGCACAGTAACCCCACTGGAATCTATCCCACCGACATGACCGATCAGGAGAACGACCTGATCGCCACCTTGCAGAACCTGCACACATTCTTCCCCAATCTCAAGATCGCCTACCTGACTAGCAATCACTACGGCGCCTACGAACCCTCGAACAGCTATCCGGAGCCGTATTCCTACGAATTCGGGTTTGCAGTGCAGGCCGTCATCGAAGATCAGATGAACGGTCAGGCCAATTTGAACTGGAACGCCGCCAACGGCCCGGTGATGGCGCCGTTCTTGTTGTGGGGACCCTACGATTGGGCGAATGGCATGGTGCCGCGCAGCGACGGATTGGTCTGGACTTGCCAGGACATGAGTAGTGACGGTCTGCATCCTTCTCTGGCCGGTAGAAATAAAGAGGCCGCTTTGCTGGCCACCTTCTTCAAGACCGATCCGACGGCCACACCCTGGTTCCTCGCGCCCACCCATTAGCCGTCCGGGGCGTGGGCGTTGCGTTACCATATTCTTTACTCCATTCCGGATTTACTTCATTATGCGATTTTTTTTCTCGCCCGTTTGTATCTTCGTGCTGGGTTGCGGCATCGCACTCTCGGCGGGTCCGGCAGCGGGCCAATCCTTCACGATCAGTCCCAGTTCTATCGCCTTCCCCAAAATCGTCGTGGGCATGGCAACAACGGTGCAGGTTGTCACGATCACAAATACCGGGACAACCCCGTTGACGATTACCAGCTTCTCACTCACACCGTTTAACGTTTTTATTCTGGAATACGGCTGGACGCGAACCTTGCACGCCGGCCAATACGGACAATGGGCAATCCGCTTCAAGCCGGCCGCCGCCGGACCCGTTACCGGGCAAGTTGCGTTCACCATCCAAGGTGTGACCCAGCCCCAGATTGTCACACTCTCGGGCACGGGAACGACTACCGAAGCACTTGCCAATGTCAGCCCAAACATCCTGAATTTTTCCTCGACCTCTCTGGGATCCACTTCTCTTCAGACGGTGACCGTCACCAACACGGGCACAAGCGTGCTTCACCTGTCGTCGGTGACCGTGCTCCCACCCTTCGCCCAAACCGGCTTTACCACGGCGGTCGCGATCATGCCGAAAGCCTCCTTCTCCTTTCAAGTGAACTTCAGACCGACCCAGGCCATCACCTACGCGAATGCTATCTCTCTGACTTACGATGTTCTCCCGCCACAGACAATCAGCGTATCGGGTGTCGGCGTGCCGCCTTCGAAACTTGTGGTCTCTTCATTTCCAACGTTGCCGGCGGGCGCCAACGGATTTGCTTACCTGGCGAACTTCGCTGCGGCCGGGGGTACCCCTCCGTACACCTGGAGCTTGACTGCCGGCAAACTTCCGACTGGAGTTACGCTAAGCCAGTCCGGCGCGTTAACCGGAAACCTCAATGCCGCCCCGGGGAACTTCAACTTCAAGGTGCAGGTAAAGGATTCGAGCACACCCAAGAAAACGGCGTCGGCTGTCGTCACTCTTCCGGTGGTTACGGCGACCGCCGCCTGTAACAACATCACATGGGATCAAACGGGCACCAGCAACCCCGAAGTGGATCTGCCCGACCTGGGAACCGGCAGCTATATGGGTACGGAAGGCGGGCTGTATCCTGACGGAAGCAATGTGCGGCCGCCGGCGCACGAAGCTGACGGCCTCGCCTTGGCCAAGGGCATTATTCCGCTCAATGCCGATGGCAACTCCGACCCGAACGGCAAGTATGTCCTGCTGGCGATCGGCGTCTCGATTTCGCGGACCATGTTTACCCAATACCAGCTTACCGAGCAAGTCGATCCCGCCTTGAACCCGCATCTGGTGATCGTTGACGGCGCCATCGACGGCACCGACTCTCCCAACTGGGCCAGCTTCAGCGACGGCTCGTGGCAGACCGTTCTCAACTTTTACTTGCCCTACCAGAACGTAACTGCAAATCAGGTTGTAGCGGTCTGGTTGAATGACCCCCGCAGCCAGCCCAAGGGCACTTATCCCGCGGACATGGCGCAGCAGGAAAGCGATGTAATTTCCGCTCTGCAAAACATGCAGATCTATTTCCCCAATCTGAAGCTGGCATATCTGGAGAGCATGCACTACGGCGGGTATGCCACGAACGATCCTCTCATTTTGCCGGAGCCGTATGCGTACGAGACCGGCTTTGCCATGCAGACCATCATCGCGGAACAAATTAACGGCGCGCCGAACCTGAACTACAATCCGAACAACGGTCCGGTAGTTGCGCCCTGGCTCTCGTGGGGTACTTATAGCTGGGCGAATGGCATGCTCGCCAACGGCAACGCATCCGCCTATAGCAGCGGACTGGAATGGAGTTGCAGCGACCTGGGCCCCGATGGGGTGCACGCATCCTCGGTGGGAAAAACCAAGGATGCGGCTCTGCTCACGACTTTCTTTAAGACCGACGAGACGGCAACGCCTTGGTACTTGGCGCCCTCGCATTAGAAGAGGACGTTTTGAGGGGGAAAATTATGAGATCCGATTCGATTCTTCGGTTGCTGATTTGCGCGCTAGGGCTGCTGTTGTCGCCGCTGTCCTCTTCGGCGGAGCAGTTCGTCGCCGGCGGCACCTTTCCCGTGGGAACGCAACCGCGATTCGTGACTCTGGCAGATCTCAATGGCGATCACATCCTCGATATGGCGGTGGCCAACGTTGGCACGAACACAATCAGCGTGCTGATGGGCAATGGCGATGGCACGTTTCAACCCGCGGTGAACTACGTCGTGGGCAGCGGTCCGTGGATGGTGGTTGCGGCCGACTTCAACAATGACGGCCATCTGGACCTTGCGACCTTCGTGGGAAGCTCCCACCAGGCCGCAGTGCTGATGAATAACGGCGACGGCACCTTCAAACCCGTAGTCACCTTCACCGTGGGCACCAACCCGATTGCGATCGCCGCTGCCGATCTCAATCACGACGGCAATCAGGATCTGTTGGTGGTGAACCACAGCACTAACAACGTGAGCGTGCTGCTGGGCAACGGCAACGGAACCTTTCAGAAGGCTGTGAACTACGCCGTAGGCGCGAAGCCGCGTTGGGTCTCCGTGGCGGATTTCAACGGCGACGGCAAACTCGACATGGTGGTCGCCAACTCCGACGACAGCACGGTCAGCGTCTTCCTGGGGAATGGCGACGGAACTTTCGGCGCGCCCACCCTTTACTCCACCGGAGCCACCGATCTCTGCGTAGTGGTTGCAGACTTCAATGGCGATCACATTCTCGACCTGGCCACCGCGGACGACAAAGGCAACTCGGTAAGTATCCTGCTGGGCAAAGGCGATGGAACTTTTCAGCCGCGCGTGCCCTACGCGGTGGGAGCGTTTCCCCAGGTGGTCGCCGTCTCCGATTTCAATGGCGACGGCAAGCTCGATCTCGTATCCGCCAACCAGAATTCCAAAAACGTAAGTGTGCTGCACGGCAACGGCGATGGCACGTTCCAGACGGCGGTGAACTATACCGTTGGCTCCTCGCCCGAGGCAGTCGCGGTGGGCGATCTCAACGGCGACGGCGCGCCCGACCTGGCCGTCGCCAATCTCAATGACAACAACGTCGAGGTGCTTTTCAACAGCGGAGGCGTTTCCGTTTCGCCGGCCAGCCTGACCTTCAAGGTGCAAATCTTGAATACCAAGAGCCCGGCTCAGAACGTAACTCTGACCAACACCGGCAC
>JBAVAV010000765.1:0-4260 GCA_049585895.1 Candidatus Sulfotelmatobacter sp.
GCTCCACGCTTTCACAACCAGTGGTTGCCTGACGTCCTGAACGTGGAGAAATGGTTTTCGCCAGATACGATCGGAGCGCTGAAACAGATGGGATATCAAGTTCAGATTGGGTTGCACGAAGACGGAAGCGGCTCCGGCTACTGGAGCGACGCCGAGTGCATAGCCGTGGATGCGAAAACCGGGGAGCGCCTGGGAGCCAGCGACGGCAGGAACAATGGAAGCGCGATAGGGTATTGAGGTTTCACACAGGAACTGAGCATGCAGAGAGCAGTCTCAACCTACATTTATGTGAAGGAGCGGCTGCATCCCGGTTTGCTCGACGGATTGGTGAGTCACGGCGCGGAGGCGATTGAGATTTTCGGAGCGCGTCAGCACTTTGACTACGCCAATCGCAAGGCGCATATCAAAGAAATCGCCGATTGGTTCCACTCCAGCGGGATTCCGCTGAATTCCCTTCACTCGCCGCTCTTTTCCGACTACGAGTGGGGCCGTGCTGGATCGCCGCCGGTAAACGTGGCATCCACCGACCGGGCCGGGCGGGTTGAAGCTATGGACGAAATCAAGCGCGCGCTGGAAGTGGCCGAGCAGATTCCGTTCCGCTTTCTGATTCAGCATCTGGGCATGCCTCAGGAGGTTTTCAGCGAGAAGAAGTTCGAGGACGCCATGACTTCCATCGAGCACTTACGCGCCTTCGCCAAGCCGCTGGGCGTGCGCATTCTGCTGGAAAACCTTCCGAACGAGCTTTCCACGCCGGAAAGATTGGTGGAGATGATTCACACTGCGCACTTCGAAGATGTGGGAGTCTGCTTCGACTTCGGACATGCACACCTGATGAATTCGGTGCGGGAGTCGTTTGAAATTCTGCGAAAGTACATCTGCTCCACGCACGTCCACGACAACGGGAAAGATAAAGATTCGCACCTCTGGCCGGGACAGGGAACCATCGACTGGAAGGAAGCGATGGAGTTGTTACGTTCCGCGTCGCAGACGCCAGCGTTGCTGATGGAAATCGAGGGTGATGAGAAAGTGAATCAACTGGAGAAGCTGAGAGAGATTTTCGAGAAGCTGGAAGCGGCGTAGAAACATTTGGTAATTGGGTAATTTTGTAATCGGGTAATTTGAGAACAGACCCCAGCGAGATTTTTCAATTGCTAAATTACCCGATTACCAACTTGCAAATCACGCTATGTCACCGCCTGTAACCACTATCGCGGAGATCGGCAGGTATGAAGGCCAGTCCGTCACCATCCGAGGCTGGCTCTACAACCTGCGGGAGAGTGGAAAGCTCCTATTCCCGCAATTCCGTGATGGCTCGGGCGTGATTCAGGGCGTGGTTCCCAAGAACGCGGTTACGCCGGAAGTCTTTGAGGCAGTCAAAACGCTGACGCAGGAATCGAGCGTGATCGTCGAAGGCA
Source organism: Candidatus Sulfotelmatobacter sp. (assembly GCA_049585895.1). Classification (GTDB taxonomy): domain Bacteria; phylum Acidobacteriota; class Terriglobia; order Terriglobales; family Acidobacteriaceae; genus Sulfotelmatobacter. The sequence continues at coordinate 1,416 of JBAVAV010000765.1, forward strand.
AAATTCGCGCCGACAAACGCGCCCCTGGCGGCTACGAACTCGATGTGGCCAACGTGCAGGTCGTGCAACGCGTGCCCGAGTCGGATCCCTATCCGATTACGCCGAAAGAGCATGGGACCGACTTCCTGATGGAGCACCGGCATCTATGGGTGCGTTCGCAGAGGCAGGCGGCGATTCTGCGGGTGCGCGCTGAAATCATCAAGGCGGCGCGCGATTTTCTCGATGAGCGCGGCTTCACCCTGACTGATCCCCCGATTCTCACGCCTGCGGCGTGCGAGGGCACGAGCACACTTTTTCCGGTCGACTATTTCGATGAGCAGGCGTATCTCACCCAGTCAGGCCAGCTTTATATCGAAGCCACGGCCATGGCGCTGGGCAAAGTGTATTCCTTCGGGCCGACGTTCCGCGCGGAGAAATCCAAGACCCGGCGTCATCTCACCGAGTTTTGGATGGTCGAGCCGGAGGTTGCGTATGCTGAGCTCGATGACCTGATGGACTTGGCCGAAGGGCTGATCAGCTTCATCGTAAAGCGCTGTTTGGAGCGGCGGCCCGTAGACTTGCAGACGATTGGCCGCGACCTTTCGAAGCTCGAAAACATCGAACCGCCCTTTCCCCGCATCAGCTACGACGACGCGGTCAAGAATCTTCAGGAAGGCCACGCCAGGGGTGCCCTGGAATCGAAGTTTGAATGGGGCGGCGACCTGGGCTCGCCGGATGAGACTTATCTTTCCGCGCAATTCGACAAGCCGGTGATGGTGCATCGCTATCCGGCGAAGGTCAAAGCGTTTTACATGGAGCCTGATCCGGTGCGTCCGGAACTGGCTCTTTGCGTGGACGTGCTGGCGCCAGAAGGTTATGGCGAGATTATTGGCGGCTCGCAGCGCACGGCATCGCACGAGTTGCTGCTGCAACGCATCCACGAGCACGGGCTGCCGGAAGAAGCGTTTAAGTGGTATCTCGACCTGCGCAAGTTTGGCAGCGTGCCGCATAGCGGCTTCGGCATGGGGATTGAGCGCGCGGTGGCCTGGATCTGCGGCCTGGAGCATGTGCGCGAGACGATTCCGTTTCCCAGGATGCTGCACCGGCTGTATCCGTAGGAATTTGGTAATTGAGAAATTTGGTAATCATGTAATTTGAAACCCGCAGGTCAGGTCAATTATCAAAATTACCCGATTACACATACTCGACTGACCCTATGACAACCACAGCTGCGAACACCACGAACATCTCTCCCAAGAAGATTCGCGTGATCGGTGTGCCGCTTGATCTGGGCCAGTCGCGGCGCGGTGTCGATATGGGTCCTTCGGCCGTTCGGGTGGCCGGGCTGGAAGCGCGGCTGGAAGCGCTGGGCCATCAGGTTGAGGATGGCGGGAACGTGGCCGTGGCCATGCCGGAGCAAAAAAAAGAAGGCGACGCACATGCCAAGTACCTGAAAGAAATCACGGCTACGTGTACCAAGCACGCGGAATTGGTGATCAAGACGCTCGAAGCCGGAATGATCCCGCTGGCGCTGGGCGGCGACCACTCGATGGCGGCGGGGACAGTGGCGGGAGTGTCGGAATTCTATCGCCGGCAAAACCAGCGGATCGGGCTCATCTGGATGGATGCGCACACCGACATCAACACGCCGGATTCATCCCCCAGCGGTAACGTGCACGGTATGCCTCTGGCCGCGCTCATGGGTCTGGGGCCGGCAGAGCTGGCGAACATTTTTGATTTCGCGCCCAAGGTGAGGCCGGAGAACTGCGTGCTGGTGGGAGTACGCGACATCGATGCGATCGAAAAAGAAAATGTCCGCCGGGCCGGCATCGGCGTCTTTACCATGCGCGACATCGACGAGCGCGGCATGCGCACCGTGATGGAAGAAGCTCTGCGCATGGCCGGACGCGGAACCGCCGGGTATCACATTTCGCTGGATATGGACTGGATCGATCCCGAAGACGCGCCCGGCGTGGGCACTCCCGTACGCGGCGGTGCGACCTATCGCGAGGCGCATCTCGCCATGGAGATCATCGCCGACCATGGACGCATGTTGAGCTTCGAAATCGTCGAAGTGAATCCCGTGATCGACGAGCACAACCGTACGGCGAATCTGGCGGTGGAACTGGCCCTCTCGGCGTTCGGGAAAAAGATTCTGTAACTGCCGCGTGGAATCAATCCCGCGATTGACGGGCAGCGTCGCTTCCCTCCACACTGAAACGTCATGAAAAAACTTCGAGTCGGCATTCTGTTTGGCGGGCGCAGCGGAGAGCACGAAGTGTCGCTGCTTTCGGCTGCATCGGTACTCAGCGCAATCGATAAAGAGAAATACGAAGTTGTGCCCATTGGCATCACGAAAGACGGACGCTGGCTGACGGCCGAGCACGCCGAGAATCTGCTCCAGGGCAAGCCAATCCATCAGCCGCGCCAACTGCGAGCGGGCGATCCGGAGACCACGCCGGCTGCAGCCGTGCTGGCCCAGGGCGAGGCGATTGTGTTTCCGCCGGAACCGGCGCACCAGCGGGGCGGACTGGTCCCATTTCAAACGGAAGCAGCACTTGCGCGCCGCGCCAGCGATCGCGCCATCAATGTAGATGTCATCTTCCCCGTGCTGCACGGCACGTTCGGCGAGGACGGAACGATTCAGGGTTTGCTTGAACTCGCAAACATCCCCTACGTGGGCGCGGGCGTGCTGGGTTCGGCGGCGGGCATGGATAAGGACATCATGAAGTCGTTGTTCCTCGTCGCGGGGATTCCGATCGTGAAGCACGTTACGGTATTGCGGAGCGCTTGGGAGATGGAGCCGAAAAAGATCCAGAAGTTCGTCGGGAGCAAGCTCAAGTATCCCGTTTTTGTGAAGCCGGCG
>JBAVAV010000766.1:0-11619 GCA_049585895.1 Candidatus Sulfotelmatobacter sp.
GACGCAGCGGCGCACGTCGTCCGGTGTCATATTGTCCAGCAGAATGGCCTCCGCGCCGCCCGCCAGCGCCTGTTCCAGTTCGTCCAGCGTGCGCACTTCCACTTCAATGGGTTGCGCGCCGCGCCGGTTGCGGTGAGCCTGCTCCAACGCCCGCGCGATTCCGCCCGCCAGCGCAATGTGATTATTCTTAATCAAAACGCCGTCGGAAAGATCGAGCCGGTGATTCTGGCCGCCGCCGCAACGCACCGCGTACTTATCGATCATACGCAACCCTGGCGCCGTCTTGCGCGTATCGAGAATGCGCGCCTTGGTGCCGTGCACCGCTTCGACAAACTTTCGCGTCAGGGTCGCGATCCCGCTCATGCGCTGCAGGAAATTCAAGATCACGCGTTCGCACGACAGGATCACCCGCGCGTTATGCCGGATCACCGCCACCGATTGTCCCTTGTGCAACCGAACGCCATCGAAAATCTCCGGGTGCGTCGTGACTTCATAGTGTGCCGTCACAGCCCCGTCGAGCGCGGCATACACATCGAGGATCCGGCTCACACTCCCAATTCCCGAAAGAATGCAGTCTTGCCGCGCCAGGATGGTCGCCGCGGCACGCTGATTGGGGTCAATGCAGGCGTAACTGGTCGCATCGCTGGTCGCCCGGTCTTCGAGCAGCGCGTTCTCCAGAATGGCGGTGATCCGTCTGCTATTCCAATCCATAAAAGCAGTGCTCCAGTGCAACTGGCCGGTTGCCAGTGTCAGCTATTGGTTCGGGTGCCGTTCAATTCATCCAATTGGCGCACTATTTTTTCGCGCAGGCCGGCCAGTTCCTGCGCTCGCTTGCGCAATCCCTCGACCACATGCTCCGGGGCTTTCGTGCGGAATTGCTTATTGCTCAACTGCCGCTGCCCGTTGGCAAATTCTTTTTCTATCTTTTCCAGCTCTTTCGTCAACCTCTCCCGCTCGGCCCCAACGTCTATCTTTCTTTCGTAAACCACGTGAACATCAAACCGCGCGGTGCTGCGTGCGCCCGGCAACTTGGCCAGAGAACCGTCCATGAACGCAACCCTCTCCACACCGGCCAGCCGCTCCACCGCCCCTCGATTCTGCTCGATCATCGCGCGAATCCCGGGCTCATGCGCGAAGACCTCAATCGGAACCTTCAACTTGGGCTCAACCTTCAATTCTGCCCGCACATTCCTGATGCTCACAATCAAATCCTGCAGGATCGCCATCTCCGTCTCGGCGGCCAGATCGAACTGTTTCTCCTCCGCCTGAGGATATCCTGCCAGCGCAATCGATTTCAGCGGCGGCTTCCCCTCGTAAATCGCCTGCCAGATCTCCTCGGTAATAAACGGCATCACGGGATGCAGCAGCCGCAACGACGCGTCGAACAGATTGACGAGGTTCGCACAGGCGATCCGCGCAGCGCCTTTGTCTGCACCCTCCTCAAAGTTCATTCGCGGCTTGATCAGCTCCAGATACCAGTCGCACAACTCTCCCCAGAAAAAGTCATAAATCCGGTTCGCCGCTTCGTGGAAACGATACATTGACAAAGCATCGTTCACCTCTGCAGCTACGCGGTTGAACCGCGAAAGAATCCAGCGGTCCTCAAGTGCGGATGTCTGAAACCCGGCAACGCCCGTGGGGAGACAGCCGCCCTCGCCTGCCCTGAGCGAAGTCGAAGGGGCGGTCCCGGGCCGAAGGCCCGGCTCGACTCTATCCACATTCATGAACATGAACCGCGCCGCATTCCAGATCTTGTTGGCGAAAGCCCGGTAACCATCCGTCCGGCTCTCGCTGAACGCGATGTCGGTTCCCGGCGCCGCCATCGCGGCCAGAGTAAAACGTGTAGCATCCGTCCCAAATCTCTCGATAATCTCCAGCGGATCGATTACGTTGCCTTTGGTCTTCGACATCTTCTGCCGCTCGGCATCGCGCACCAGCGCATGAATGTAAACCTGCCGGAAGGGGACGCTGTCGTCTTTCTTCTCACCCCAGCCGCTGGCCTTCTTGATCGCCGCATCCTGCTCGTGCCCGTGCATGAAGTGGCAGCCGAACATAATCATGCGCGCCACCCAAAAAAATAAAATCTCGTACGCCGTGATCAAAAGCGTGGTGGGATAAAAAACCGCCTGATCGCGCGTCTTCTCCGGCCCGCCCAGCGTCGTAAAGGGCAGGAGCCCCGACGAGAACCACGTGTCGAGCACGTCGGTGACCTGCTCAAGTTTCATGCCTCCGCACTTTGCGCACGTCGCCGGCGCCTCACGCGCCACGATCACTTCCTTGCAGCCCTCACAGGTCCACGCCGGAATGCGATGGCCCCACCACAACTGTCTTGACACGCACCAGTCGTGGATGTTGTTCATCCAGTTCAAGTAAATCTGGCGATAGTTGTCGGGAACGATCGTGATCTCGCCGCTTTCGACAGCCTCAATCGCCTTCTGCGCCAGCGGCTGAATCTTGATAAACCACTGCTCGGACAAACGCGGCTCAACCACCGTTCCGCAGCGATCGCACTTGCCCAGCGCAACGGTGTAATCCTTCTCCGCGACCAGAAATCCGCCAGCCTGCAGGTCTTCCAATACCCGCTTCCGTGCGTCGAAGCGGTCGAGCCCGGCATACGGTCCGGCATTCTGATTCATGCGCGCGTGTTCGTCCATCACGTCGATCTGCGGCAGATCGTGGCGTTTGCCGGCTTCGAAATCGTTGGGATCGTGCGCCGGCGTTACCTTCACCGCGCCGGTGCCGAACTCCGGCTGCGCTAGCTCATCGGTGATGATTGGGATCTCGCGCTTCATCAGCGGCAAGAGAAGTTTCTTGCCGTGCAGATGCGTGTAGCGGTTGTCTTTCGCGTTCACCGCAACGGCGGTATCACCCAGCATCGTCTCCGGCCGCGTGGTTGCAACCGTAATGAACTCGGAGGTACCAACCACGGGATAGCGAATCTCCCACAGCTTCCCCGCCACTTCTTCGTGCTTCACTTCGAGATCGGAAATCGCGGTCTCGCATCGCGGGCACCAATTGACGATGTACTTCCCGCGATAGATCAGCCCCTCCTCATATAATCGGACGAACACTTCGCGCACGGCGCGCGAAAGATTCTCGTCCATGGTGAAGTATTCACGGTCCCAGTCCACCGACGCGCCCAGCCTCTTCATCTGGTCGAGAATCGCGCCGCCGTAAAGCTTCTTCCACTCCCACACCCGCTCAATGAATTTCTCGCGTCCCAGGTCGCGGCGCTTCTTGCCTTCTTTGGCGAGCTGCCGCTCCACCATCATCTGCGTGGCGATGCCGGCATGGTCGGTTCCGGGCAGCCACAGCGTGATGAAGCCACGCATGCGATGCCAGCGCACGATGATGTCCATCTGCGTCTGGTTGAGCATGTGGCCCATGTGCAACCGTCCGGTTACGTTTGGCGGCGGCAGCAGCAGCGTGAATACCGGACGAGTCTCGCCTGGGGGCGGAGTGGGCACGGAAAAGAGTCTTTCTTTAATCCAGTATTCAGCCCAGCGCGTTTCAATCGCGCCCGGTTCGTAAGATTTAGATAGTTCGTGCGGCATGGAGGGGCAGCACTTAGCGATTAGCACTTAGCAGTTGGCGTTAAACGCATCAGTTGATCAACCGGATGCGCCCGCCGCTCATGAAGGCTAAATGCCAGATGCTAAGTGCTAAATGCTGATCTTACAGGCGCAAGAAAAGAAGGGTCAAACGAACGAGGGGTTGGTATATACAGACAGCAAAATGCCCCTCCGCCCTCCCGTGATCCAACCCTCCGGTTTTGAGCTTAACCGCCGCCCCCCGCCCGCTCGCACGCTCGCGACGCGGCGAAGGGCTCAAGGGGCAGCGAGCTCACGAGAGTAGGACGGGGCAGGGGCGCGCGAACGTATGCGAGGGTCAGTGAGCGTAATGGCCTGTGGCTGTTGAAAAACTCCTTCGCGCGAAATTCGCAAAAACTAAAGTTGCGTCAGGACGCGCCTTACAAACAGCTTTCTCGGTTTTCCTAGACATTTTCTATCCCCAAATTTTCGCTGTCTTGAGGAGACTGGACTTTTTCAACACCCACGCCTGTTATCGACATCTGACCCGTTCCTGCCAGAAGGTATTTGAAACCCCGATTCGCGTCAGCGTCCGCTTGGGACATGATCTAGCGGCGGACGTTCCGGATTTCGTAAAATTCTAGAGGTTGGCGCTGCCACGAGTATTCAGCGCGTGTACCATCGAGGTCATGCAAGCCGATGCTACGCACCTTGCTACTCTTCTCAGGAGTCTGCCCGTGAAAATCTCCTTGCGATGTCTAGTTGTTCAGGTTTTTCTGCTCATTCTGATGGCAGCTTCTATCAAGCCTGCTCAGGCACAAGGCCCTTGTAGGCCGGTAGTCCGACACATCACGTGTTCTTGCGGGAACGTCGTTATCGCCAACGCGTGCCAAACTTGCTCAGGTGATAATTGCACGGGATGTGACCCGTTCTCTGGACCTCTGAAACCCTGTAACTGCCCTGGTGGGAATGAGTTTATCCAGAGCGCGGGACCTGGCACTTGTGTGTCTTTCTTTGTCTTGAGACCGGCGGTTAGCGCAAATCTGACCGACTTCTTGTTGGACGACCTAATTCAGCAGGCGTTCGTTGTGAAAGCTCAATGTGCGTTCGACACGACTCAGGGGATCAAGAAATGAAATGCCAGCCGAGGCTTGGGTTAGCTTTGGTAATGGTCGCGTGCGGGATCATCCCTCTCGGGGCACAAAACAAACTTCAATTAACCGAGAGGGATGTCATTCCGATCAGTGGTCAGCGCTCAAGCCCCACTCTAGACCCGATAAAGTGCGACACAGCAGGCAACATCTTCGTGCGGTTTGCGCAAGTACAGCTTCTCGCTGCCCCGATAATCACAATTACGCCTTCAGGTGAAAGAGCGGCATCTTTCAGCATTGGATCGGACCTTGAGAACCGAGGTGGTACGATTTCGGACTTTTCTCCCGCTGAAGACGGGGGAATGTACGCTCTGTCTACTTCAAGCGCCGGATTCAAGATACTACATTTTTCAAAGGACGGGAGAGTTGCGTCTGCTACACAACTCGATTTGCAGCGGGCAATTGACCTTAAGCAGTTCGTCGCGCTGCCAGACGGAAAGTTCTTTCTGAGAGGCACCACCGCTCCGACGGCAGGAAAGAGGGAAGGTGACCCGTTCAATATGATCGTTGATGATCAAGGCGAACTGTTGCGCGAGGTTACGTTTCCTGAGGATTCAACGCCCCGATTGAAAAACAAGAAGAATAAACAAGGTGATGCAGCGGAAGAATCGAACGCTCCAGTAGCGTTCGGAAAAGCTTCCCTCGGAGATGATGGGAACATTTACATTATGCGAAGCTCTTCGCCTGTTCTCTTCTTCGTCGTATCTCCAGCAGGAGAGTTAATACGTAAATTGAAAGTCTCATCTCCCATCCGGAACGGAGGAGCGCAAATGTTCGAGGTACGGAAAGGTCGTCTGGCCATCGAGTTTCTTCGCCTTGCCACAGGAGATGGGCCTCCAGAGGAAGTATATCGGGTCGTGAACACTGGAAACGGTCAACCGCTTTTTGACTACGTTCCTGTGCGCGGCAGGGGTGGGTGGGCCTGCTATGACGGTGATGAGTTCACCTTCCTCGGAGCGGAGAATCGGCAGGAGGTGATTGTGAGGGAGGCTCCTTAAGTAGGTTTCGACGCGACTGCAATCGATGTTTTCTTCTCAGCAGGATTCCGCGGAAGCCAGTGGCGACATCAGGGTAAGGGCCGGACCAAGTGGCTATGCTCACCAGCCAGCACTACGATCCCCTCGCTGCGTTTGCAGCCAGCGGATGAATTCGTTGGACCGTGTTGACTGATCGATAGCTGACTACGTAATTGGTGATAAATCGCTATTACACTCATTGACTTGCTTAGGACCAGTCACTTCCTGGTGTTTCGTCGCCTCGAACGCCTGCACCTTTTCTTGTCTTGCCGCTCAATCATGGTCAGGTCAAAACCGGAGGATGGGGTCACTGGAAGGGGGAGGGAGCATTTTCCCCACCGTATATACAACCGTCAAACGAACGAGTGACAACTTAAGCGCATTTGGGCACAAAATATTTGCTGGTGGCTGACTGCTAAGGGCTGAAGGCTGGCTCTTTACTTCTTCTCCGCCATTTTCCGGGAGATTTCTTCTATGAGCCTGGGGCGCAGATCGGCCAACACGCTTTCCACGATGCTGGCGATGGCGGTCGGATCGGAGCTTGAGGACGTGACCGAAGAGGGCGTGGCCGAAGCTTCCTGCACAATGTTCTCGGCACCCGCGGCCACAGCCTCAACCACTGGCTCCGCTTGCGCGGAGGCAGGCGTGTTTACAAACGCCGAAGAGGATGTTTCCGCTGCCTTGGCTTTGGCTTCACCGGCGTCGCGGATCTGATGCCAGTTGGCCCAGGCAGCCGCGCTGCCCGCAACTCTATCGGATTCCTCCTGCTGCGGCGCTTTCTCAGCAACCGGAGCATAGCCGCTGCTTGAGGCGGCGGCCGCCATGGCTACCTGAGGTTCAGGCTCAGGAACCGGCAGCTGTTCCGGGCTGCCCGGTTCGGCTACTGCCACTGCCGCAACCGGAATCGCTATATTTGCCGGACTCGTTTCTTCTTGTTGCGCAAACTGAGGTTCAATCTTTTGTACGAGTTCGTAGGCTGCAACCACTTCATCGAATGCCATCCCCGGGCGTGCTTCGATCGGTGCCGCTTCCGGTGCGCTCTCCGGCATCGTCGCGGCCTCCGCTTGCACCGGAAATGGATTCGGCGCTTCCGTTGCAACCGCGGGTTCCACGACAGCGTAAGCCTCTGGCTGCGCTTCAGCTATGACGGCTGGAGATGATTCCATAGCGGTCGCACTCACCGCACGCTCCGGCTCCTGATTGGATGAGACCGGAACCGGTGGCTCCGCCACAACTTCCTCCGATACAAAATTCTCAGCCACCTGCACCGGCGGCGCTGAATCAACAAAGCCCGGATGGTTCGCCTCTGCCGCCGAAAAAGCAGCATAGGCCTTCAACATTTCCTGCTCTAACGAAATCGCCGACTCGTCGGTTCCGAGTACCGCAGGCACGGCTACCCAACGCGGTTCCGGCTCGTTTGCAGCCGCGATGGTCTCGGCTGTCGCAGCCATCGTTGCCGGAACTTCCTCCAGCGCCTCGGCATTCTGGCTCGCCTCGCCTGCCGGAATAGGCGCACCCCCAGCCGCGGTTCCGTGCGAAGATGCAACCGCCTCGGCAGCTATGCTTTCGGTTTTCTCTGGTTCAGCCGCTACTTGTTCAGCCGCTACCGGTTGCGCCGGGACGCCAGTACTCTGCGCTTCCGGACGCGGCAGCTGTGCCGCTTCCGCCTGTGCCGATGGATCCTGCATCCGGGCCATAGCAGCCGCGATCGCCGCCAGTTCTTCCGGCGTTACATCGCCGGGCAAGCTTCCGGAAACTTTGGCTTCAGCCGCTTCTTGCGGTTTGGATTCCGTTTCGGGCGTCGACTTCTCCACCGCGATCACAAGGTCGCGGGTCACCGGCTTGTAGATCGCCTCCTCCTCCTGCGTTTCTCGCTCCGCTTCCGCCGTTTTCTTCTTAGGCAACGAGATTCGTTCCTTCCATCCCGAATCCGCCTTTGTCTCCCCCCGGCGGCTGGATTCTTCCGCCGCCGCAATCGCCCGGCTGAAGCGTCCCGGCTTTGAAGGCTCCGGCTGAGGCACGATTTTATCTTCCAGCTTCGACAGTGCGCTCAACAGCTCGGTGGCTTCAAACGGCTTGACAATAAAGCTGTCGGCGCGAACTCGCTGCGCCTCTTCCGCCTTGAAAGGTTCCAGTTTGCCCACGCTGAGCAGTACCGGGATGCGGACCGTTTCCTGCGCTTCCTTGAGGCGTTGGCACACCTCCAGCCCGCTGTAGCCGGGCATATACACATCCAGGATTATGAGGTCCGGCTTGTGCTCGGCGATCTTTTTCAAAGCCGCCGAGCCATTGTTCACGGTTATAACTTCGTAACCCGCGTCGGAAAGAATCTTGCGCCCCATGTTCTGGGCGGTTACGCTGTCGTCGGCGAGCAGTATCTTCCGGGCCAAAGGGATTCCCTTCTGCATGGGGGGAGATACCGCGAAGGTAACCCGGCAGTGAGCCTAAGTCAATGATCGGAGGGAAGGTAACGTGGTTACCAGTGGCCAGCATCCACCGCGTCTCCGCGTTCGGAAGCAGAGGAGCCAAGACCCCAGACGGCACAAAAACGGAAAAACACGGACAAAAACCAGAGAAAATGGGCCGAGACAGAACCTTTCTCCCGGAACCATCGTCCAGGATAGAGCTATAATCGAGCTAAAGTAGGTGGCGCGCCCTGGAGGCTCACCATGCCCGCAACCGCCGCTCGTTACCGACTCCCAGGCCTGGTGGTCCTTTGCCTTTTTCTATCCGCCTCCTTCGGCGCACAGGACGAACGCAGCAAGCCCGATCTCACGGCGCACGAATGGGGTACGTTTACCTCGATCGCCGGCAGGGACGGTCAGGCGAAAGCGTGGCTGCCGCAGACGGGATCAACCGATCTTCCCGGTTTCGTAGAGCATCTTCGCGAAGTCAATTTCAAGGCCGGTGTGCGCGGCACCGTGCGCATGGAGACTCCAGTTCTTTATTTTTACTCCCCACAGGAGATGACTCTCTCGGTCCGAGTATCGTTTGCCAAGGGTCTCATCACCGAGTGGTATCCCCGCGCCAGCCATGTCGAGCCCGGTGAAGTCAGCGACGCCGAGGCCCTCTATCAACGCCATGCCAGCGGGAGCGTCACGTGGAATTCGGTAACCGTCGCTCCGACCCTCGCCGCCAGGTTCCCCACCGAGGGTCGAGGGAGCCAGTACTACGCCGCTCGGGAGACTTCGGCCGCGCCTCTGATCGTGAAAAGTTCAGCCGGCAGTCAGCAGGAGAAATTTCTGTTCTACCGCGGAGTCTCAACCTTTGCTCCGCCTATTTCCGCGACCTTGGCGCCTAACGGTGGAGTGCGGATCAGCAATCTCGCTCGGGAAGAAGTCCCGATCGTGATCCTGTTCGAGCGGCGCGGCGACAAGCTCGGCTACCGTCTCGGCGGCGCCCTGCAGAGCGAAATTTCGCTCGAGCCTCCCGAATTGACCGCGACTTTCGATTCGATGAGCCGCGACCTCGAGAACATCTTGACCGCTCAGGGTCTCTTTCCCGACGAAGCGCGCGCCATGATTGAAACCTGGCGCCAGTCGTGGTTTGAAGAAGGCAGCCGGCTGTTCTACGTCGTGCCCGGGCATTTTGTGAACACGATTCTGCCTCTGGCCATTCATCCCGCCCCTTCACAAATCACGCGCGTTTTTGTGGGAAGGTTGGAACTCATCACGCCCGCTACCGAACAAGCGGTTCAACAGGCGCTTGCTGCTCATGACGCAATCGGCTTGCGGAAATATACCCGCTTTCTGCAGCCGATTCTTGAGGAATTGAAGACAGCCCATCCGGCTAAAGCGCAACAACTCGAAACGGACTTAGGACTGACTTATAGCGCGGGCGCGGTTCAGCCTCCGTCGACCAAGTAAGCAGTGCCGAGGTCGCGTTGCCTGATGGCTGATCGCTGACGGCTGATAGCCGGTTCTAGAACGGAACGACCTTCTTCAGCCCTGTCTTTTTCTTCTTCTTCTTGCTGCTGGAAACATCCTGATCGCTGGCCAAGCTGGAGCTGGCATTTGCGTCTGCAGATGCTGCGCCGCTCGATTGCCCCTGTTGGATTTCGTTGACTTGGGTCGGTGGCGGCAAGGCTTGGCCGCCCGGCATGGCAGCTTGACTGTCAGGGCTGGGCTTCAATTCGTTCGGATCCGGAGCTGAATTGGGTTTCAGTTCACTCGCATCCGGAGCCGTGTTGGCTTTTAGTTCGTTCGGATCGGCCACTGCGGATGGCCGGGCAAAGGGCTGGTTGTTGGCGGCAGCCGCCGCAGGCGCATCCGATCGCGGAGTCGGGTCGTTCGGTCCCGGGTCTCCGCTCTTCCCCTCTACCGTTTCCGCAGTCACTCCATGCTCGCCGGCGGGAAGTCCCATAGCCTGCCGCATCGACGTCGTCACCACATCTCTAGCCGCCACCGGTGTGGGATCCACCAGCGTCGGATCGCCCACCTTCGCCGCCTGCGCCACGTCGGGTCCCTTCTTCACGACGCTCATCAACCTCCCGAGCGTGGTCGTTTCCCGCCGGCTTTCCTCTTCTGCTTTGTTCTGGGCCAGGGCGGCTTTCGTGGGACGCGGAACGGGCTGATGCAACACCGCCAGCCGTTTCTTGGCGTCATCTTCCCGGTTCATCGCCGGATAGCGCGTGATGATCTTCGCGTACGCTCCCCCGGCCTGCTTGCTCAGTCCCTCGAGGAAGTTGGCCTTCGCGTTTTCTCCGATGCAGCCCGGTTGGGGATTTGTCTTGGTGCAGGTCGGCTTCGATCGCACCATCGCAAGCTGGGCCTCATAGTCCTGACCCAAGAGATACAGGGCTTCGTCGGCTTTGCTATAGAGCGGATATTTTTCCGTCAGCGTCTGCAAACGAGCAATTGAGGCCGGATATGACTGCCGCAAATAATAAAACCGTCCAATCCCGAATTCCCGGTCGGCCAGAACTTCCTGTACTTCCAGTAACCGCTGCTTGGCTTCCGGGACCAGCTTGCTGTCCGGGAACTGCAGAATCACATTCCGGTACTCATCCTCCGCCCGTTTGGCGTGGGTGTAGTCCCGGTCCGCCTTTTCCATCTGCTGAAACTGGATGTTGGCGATCTTCAGCTGTGCCTCGGCTGCCTCCGGCATGTTCGGGAAGAAAGTAATGAAGTCGCGATACTCCTGCTCCGCCTGTGCCAGCGACGCGGTGCCTCCTTCCGCATACCACGAATCGCCCACCGCCAGCTTGGCTCGCGCCACATACTCCGAGTCAGGATACGTGGTGATCAGGGTTTGCAGCGTCATCCTGGCGACGTCGAAGCGGTTGTGCTTCATCGCGTCCATCGACCGGTCGAACAGCACTTTGTCCGGCTGCTTCGAACCGACCCCGGCCAGCGGGTTGACGGACTTCTTGTTGGTGCAGGCGACGGTGATCGTCAGCAACATGCCGAGCACCGCAATGAGTGAACTTCGATGGAACATGAGGACCTCAAAGATTATAAATGTGGAGACAGCCGCCCTCGGCTGTCCGCCGGGCGAAGCCCGGCTGTTTTGCGACAACACTAACTGTTAGCCCTGAAACAAACTAAACCTTCGCGAGCGCCGCTTCCATCGCCACCTTAAGAAGCGCTTGCGCATTCCTTCTTGGATCGCCGTTGCCGAACACGGCGTTGCCCGCCACCAGAATTTCCGCGCCCGCCCGGACCACCTCGGCCACGGTCTCAAGGGCTACGCCGCCATCCACTTCGATGCGATAGCCGAGCCCGCGCTGGCTGCGGATCTCGGCTAAGCGTCGCATTTTGTGCAGCGTAGACGGAATAAACCTCTGCGCCCCGAAGCCCGGATTCACCGACATCACCAGCACGTAATCGGCAATCTCGAGCACTTCCTCAAGCGCGCTCACCGGCGTCGCCGGATTAATTACCACGCCCGCCCGGCATTCGTGGCTTTTGATCAGATTCAGGG
>JBAVAV010000767.1:0-4567 GCA_049585895.1 Candidatus Sulfotelmatobacter sp.
GCCGCCGGCTCGGCGCCGGTCTGGGGAACGACGGTTTGCGGAATATAGATTGCGTCGATGCCAACCTCGACAGCGTCGCCGGCGCGCGCGGTCGCGGTGTGCTCCGTGGAGATGTAGGTCTGCGAGAAGCGCCGCGAATCTTCCATACGGCGGGCCAGTTCAATGGCCCGTTCGCGCGAATCGCCCGCCACCATCATCTTCACCTTCAGCTGGTTATCCTCGTCCAGTTCGGGGTGAATCGAAACCAGATGCAAGCGCGCGGGCATGACTTTTTCCAGGTCTTCCAGCACGTGCGTCCAGGAAAATGACCTGCGATCAATCAGATCGTTGAGGAATTGCGATTCGTCGCGGGTGGTGCGATTTTCCGGGCGATTCAGAAATTCTTCCGCCCGCTGGCGTCGCTGGTCGCGCTCGGCGATCTGGGCGCGCAGATCGGCAATCTGGGCGCGGTCGCGCCGCGCGGTAAACCACCCGGTGATAGTCGCGGCCAGCAGGAACATGGTGAGTATGCCCGCGGCGACGAGAGCCGCTCCCCAGCGCAACCAAAACTGCCGCGCATCCTCATAAGGCCGGCTCGCGAGATTGATATCGAGACGCATAGCGTATTCGGACGGCGAAATCGGCTTACGAGATCACCGAAGAAATCAAACTACGAAATCAGGGCCCCAACCACTCCTGCCATTCTCCAGCGCGGCACTGAACCTCCCGCGCTAATTCCCAGCTGCGAGGCGGCGACCAGTTCCTGTACCTCGGCGCCGGTTTGAGCCCGCAAGGCAGGGGCTGCGCCGCCAGACTCGGACAGCCCCGCAACATAAATCTTTTCGATGTTCAGGTGATACGTATCCTGAAAGAACACCACCGAGGGGTACACTTCTTCAGCCAACTGCTCTCCCGTGATCGTAACCCCCCGGGTATTTTCAAGGGTGCGGAAGAGCTGAAGCTGCCCGGCGTTGAGAATGGCAATGCTGGTAGTGCGAGCATCAACTTTTACCACCAGCGTGGGCCGCTCTCCCTCGGCCGAGCCGAGCGCCGCGAGCATGGAAGGCAGCACCACTCCCGGGCTGAACCCGGCATCGCGGAAGGCTGCCTCGTAGTCCTCGACCACGCTGGCCAAGGCGACCGCGGCCACCACACGAACGCCCTCGGCAAATTTCTGTGCGTGGTAGGAGACCCGGGCTTTCTCGACATCGAAGGGCAGGGATTTCTTCATCCGGAAACGCACAACGCCGACCGCTTCGCCGGAGTCGGAAGGCAGCGAATCGAATTCCAGGAGCACCACGCGCACAGCGGCATCCGGGACGATGGCAATTACATCGTGGGTACGCCCGGAGACGCCGCCCAGGGCGGCAGCGATGGCATCGCTTACCGCCTCGCGCTGGCGGAGATTGCCTTCCACCAGATCGGGAACCACGCTGCCCGGCGCCAGTTCCTGCGCGGCACAGCTTTCCAGATCGCGTCCGCCATCGCCGAGCCGGCCGGCCAGCACGCGGTCGGCGGCGATTTCGCAGGCGAGCTTTGGTTTCGCGCTACTCAAACCGGATCCCATCTCCAGGAGTTAAGTCTTTCCATAATTCAAACGTCCCAGGCCGCAAAATGCAATATCTGAAAGGGCACTTCAGGCAGTGACCGGTGGCCGGTGGCCAAGCAGTTCCCGAATCACCGAACTGGCCACTGACCACGATCACTTCTTTAACGCATGGCTTCGATGAACGTCACCTTGTTGATTTCCTTCAGTGTGGTCATGCCCAGGCGCACTTTATCGAGAGCCGACTCGCGTAGGAAGCGCATTCCTTCCTCACGGGCGGCGCGGCGAATTTCCGACGTCGGCTTCTTGGCCAAAATCATCTCGCGGATGCGGTCGCTCAGATCCAGCAGTTCGTGGATCGCGGTCCGCCCGCGAAACCCGGTGCCGGTGCACTCGATGCATCCCGGACCTTCGTACAACGGCACCTTCGACCACTGTGCCGGGTCGAGGCCGCTGGCTTCGAGAACCTCCGCGGAATACTGCACGGGGGTGCGGCAGGATTCGCAAATCAGGCGCACCAGCCGTTGCGCCAGGATGCAGTTCAGCGCGGACACGAAGTTGTAAGGCTCCACGCCCATGTTCAGAAAACGGCCGATCACGTCGACCACGTTATTGGCGTGGACCGTTGTGAACACGAGGTGGCCGGTGAGGGCGGATTGAATGGCGATCTGCGCGGTTTCGGAGTCGCGAATTTCTCCGACCATGATTTTGTCGGGGTCGTGGCGCAGGATGGATCGCAGCCCGCGAGCGAAGGTCAGCCCTTTTTTCTCATTGACCGGGATCTGGGTAATGCCGCGAATCTGGTATTCGACGGGGTCTTCAATGGTGATGATCTTGTCTTCGTCGGTCTTGATTTCGTTTACCGCGGCGTAGAGCGTGGTGGTCTTGCCGCTGCCGGTCGGCCCGGTGACGAGCACCATGCCGTAAGGCTCTTTGATGTAGCGGCGGAACTTGCGCAGATCGTCTTCGTCGAAGCCGACTACTTCGAGCGTGAGGGAGCGAAACTTCTCGCTCATGGATTCTTTGTCGAGCACGCGCAGCACGGCATCTTCACCGTGAATCGAAGGCATGATGGAGACGCGGAAGTCAATGGCGCGCCCGTTGTACTTCACGCGGAAGCGACCGTCCTGGGGCACGCGGCGCTCGGAAATATCGAGCTCGCTCATGACCTTGATGCGCGAGATGACAGTGGAGTGATGCTCTTTGCCTATCGGGGACATGGCCTGCGTGAGCACGCCGTCGATGCGGAACTTGATTGCGACGGAATCG
This sequence comes from Candidatus Sulfotelmatobacter sp., assembly GCA_049585895.1. Classification (GTDB taxonomy): domain Bacteria; phylum Acidobacteriota; class Terriglobia; order Terriglobales; family Acidobacteriaceae; genus Sulfotelmatobacter. Next base: position 2,795 of record JBAVAV010000767.1, read on the forward strand.
TCGCGGGTTTCAATGTGAATATCGGAAGCGCGCCGCTGCAGCGCGGTAAAGATGGTGGTATCGACCAGACGGATGATGGGGTTGGTGTCGCCCGCAGCCGTCAGCTTGTCGATGGTCAGGGATTCCTCGGCGCCGGTGGCTTCGTCCTCGCGAATGATGGTGAAGCCTTCGCTGGCTTCTTCCAACACGCGCTGCGACTGCTCGGTCTTCTTGAGGATGTCGGTGATCTGCTTCAGCGTGGCGACTTTGGTGACAATGCGTTTCTGCAGCAGCAGGCTGATCTCGTCGATCATCATGAGCTGGCTGGGATCAGCGATGGCGATGGCCAGCCGGCCGTCGGCGGTTTCTTCCAGGGGGACGAAGTTGTAGCGGAACATCAACTCGGGAGAGAACTTTTTGAATAACTCGTGATGAAGCTGGAAGTCGGTCAAATCCACAAACTCGCAGCGATAACGCCGCGCTACGTCCTGGGCGCGCTCCAAGTCGGTGACGGGATTGACTGCATTGACGGGAGTCGCCAGGTCGCGGCCATTCCCGCCATTTACCCCGTTCACCAAAAGCGATTTCTTATCTGCCGTTGCCATACTCAAATCTCCGCGGTACGTCCCCGACGCCCGCTCAGTGCACTCCCAGGGTGAAGATCGGCAAATATAGAGAGATCAGCACCCCGCCCACAAAGATCGCCATGATGATTAGAATCACCGGCTCAATCAGGGCCATGGACGCGCTGAGAGCGGTCTGCACGTCTTCCTCGTAGAACTCCGCCACCGAATTGAGCATGGCCGGCAGAGCGCCCGTGGACTCGCCCACCTCCAGCATTTCCACGGCGAGGTCGGGAAAAATTCTCTGTTCCTCGAGACTGCCTGCCAGACCCTGGCCTTCCCGAACCCTGGTGCTGGCCCGCATTACACCCTTTAAGATGCGGCGGCTGCTCACAGAGCCGCCAGCTGTTTCCATGGCCGGCACCAGGGGCAGGCCGCCTTGCAAAAGCGTCGCCAGCATGCGCGAAAAAGTCGCGACCTGGTGCTTCAGCCGGATATCGCCGAGCAGAGGCAGGCTCAGGATAACGCGGTCGATCTGATCGGCGCCGCTATCGGTCCTCTTCCACTGCCAGAGCAGAAGACCGGCAAGTACGGATCCGCCCAGAATGTAAGGAAAGTATTTTTGGGCGTTGAGGCCCACCGCCAGCATGAATACCGTCATCGCCGGCAACTTCGCATCCAAGCTTTCAAACAACAAGGCGAACTTAGGGACCACGTAGGTGAAAAGGAACATCACCATGATCAGCACCACGGTCACCAGGAGTGTGGGGTAGATGAGCGAGACGAAGAGCTTTTTGCGGAAAGTCAGAGTCAGACGCTGGAAGCTGATGTAGCGAGTCAGGACCTCGTCGATATTGCCGCTCTTCTCACCGGCCATCAATGTCGTGGTGTAAATTTTGGGCACGACGCCCTGTGCGGCGAAAGCGTCGGAGAGCAGTTCACCGCCCTTGACGCGTTCGCGCACGTTTTCCAGAATTTGGCGGAGCCGGCTGTCTCTTTGCCTTTTGATCAGCAGATCAAGTGAATTCAAAATCGGCAGTCCTGCCCGGATCAGCGTCAGAAATTGCTGGTTGAAAACAAGAAATGTACTCTGCTTTACGCCCCGGGAGCGGCGCTGGGAAAAGCCGCCCGAGAGTAGTCCCTGGGGTTTCACCCAATACACCAGGTAACCCTGGGCGGCAAAGCGATCGCGCACTTCGGCCTCGGAATAGCCCTGCTCCACCTGCTGGTG
>JBAVAV010000768.1:0-1668 GCA_049585895.1 Candidatus Sulfotelmatobacter sp.
CCTGTGCGGCGGGTGTCTCGCCGGCGACGGTCGCGACGCCGGCGAGCGCGGGATGGGCGTCCATCGCCGGGGAATAGTGAACGCCGGTCTCGACTCCGCGGGCGCGCAGCGCCGCCGCCACCACATCCCGGTCCGGGAACCGTGCCGGCATGAGGTGGTAGACGCAGCGGTTCTCGGGCCGCTCCTCGAGCAGGGTTACGTCCGCTGAGAGCAATTCGCTATAGCGCTGCGCGTGGGTGCGCCGCGCGTCGTTCCAGGCATCGAGGTGTGGAAGCTTGACCCGCAAGAGCGCGGCCTGCAGGCCGTCGAGCCGCTCGTTGTAACCAAGCTCGACGTGATCGCCCTTCGTGCGCTGGCCGAGGTTGCGCAGTCGGCGCAGGCGCGCGGCAAGCGTCTCGTCTTCTGTGCAGACGGCGCCTCCGTCTCCGAGCGCGCCCAGGTTCTTGCTGGGGTAGAACGAGAACGCCGCGGCGTCGCCGAGCGACCCGGCGCGGCGCCCCTTGTAGAACGCGCCGTGCGCCTGGGCGGCGTCCTCGAGCACGAACAGACCGTGAGACTTCGCGATCTCGTTGATCGGGTCCATGTCGCACGTCTGGCCGTAAAGATGGACGGCGACGATCGCTGCCGTGCGCGGCGTGACGGCCGCCCGCGCGGCCTCCGGATCGATCAGGCCCGTGGCCTCGTCGACCTCACACAGGACGGGCGTGGCTCCGGCGTGGACCGCGCCGAGCGCTGAGGCGATGAACGTGTGGGCCGGGACGATCACCTCGTCGCCCGGACCGATGCCGGCGGCGCGAAGCACGAGCGACAGAGCCGACGTTCCCGACGAGACGCCGGTGCAGTGCGTGGTCTCGCAGTAGTCAGCGAACTCCGCCTCGAACTGCTCAACCTCGGCGCCGAGCGTGTATGCGCTCGTCTGGAGCAGGCGCGCAAACGCGTCCTTGAGCTCCTCTTCGATATGAGTGTGCTGCTTATCGAGCGCGACGAAGCGCACGACCTCCCCTCGCCTCCGCGTGCCTAGTGCTTGCAAAATGTGCCCCTTAGCGGTTCCTTGCGAATTCAGTTGCCACCTATCAACGGCACGGCAGGCGGCTCACTTGCGCGGGCCATTTCCCCCAGGTAGCCATGGCCCGATCGCTCCGGCTTTCGCTAGGCTGGCCGGCCGATGAGCCTCAACGGCGCGCAGGCGCTGATCCGCACGTTGGTCGGCGCCGGCATCGAAACGTGCTTCACGAACCCGGGCACGTCCGAGATCCACTTCGTTGCCGCGCTGGACTCGGTGCCGGAGATGCGCGCGGTCCTGACCGTGTTCGAAGGCGTCGCGACCGGGGCGGCCGATGGCTACGCGCGGATGGCCGGAGCGCCCGCCGCGACCCTTCTGCATCTTGGACCGGGGCTCGGCTACGGGCTGGCGAACCTCCACAACGCGCGCCGGGCCAAGGTCCCGGTTCTCAGCATCGTGGGCGATCACGCCACGTACCACGCCCGGTTCGACCCCCCGCTTCAGTCGGACATCGAGACGGTCGCGCGCAACGTCTCCACCTGGGTACGGACTTCCCGAAGCGCCGAGGAGCTCGGACGCGACGCAGTCGAGGCGATCATCGCCGCCACCGGGCCCCCCGGACAGGTGGCCACGCTGATCGTGCCGGCCGACGTGTCCTGGCAGGA
>JBAVAV010000769.1:0-1922 GCA_049585895.1 Candidatus Sulfotelmatobacter sp.
CATTTCTATCTCGACGGCAAAATTGCGCGGTGCGGATCCCAAGTCAAGTGACTTCCAGAAAAAACGAAGTGAGTGAGTCCGCCGGCCAAAGTCCAGCCCGTTACGAGGGTAATCGTGGCGGGTTCTCTGTAGAAGTGGACCGGTATTTGTTCGAGAAATGCCTGTAACTCATTGAATTATGGATATTTGCTTCTTTGCGCGCTTCTTGGGAGTACGTCCGGGCAGTGTTCGCAGATTGACCTAATACGGGCGCGTACTCTCGCGGAGTTTCTTGCAGCAGAATTTGCACTAGAATAATCTCGCCCTGGCACCTAGATCCGGCGCTCCTGTCGGAACGGCCACAAGAGATTGCAGAGCAGAGATCGTGACAGACCAAAAAGATAAACCAGTTCTCGACGTGCAGACTCTGGAAAAACTTCTGGAGGCTGCTTATGTGCTGCAAGAGCACAACCGCGAGATGCAGGAACTGGGAGAAAGTCTGGAGTTGCAGAGCGAACAACTCCGGCAGGAGGAGTTGGCGACGCAAGCGGTGCTGCAGAAAACGCAACGGGAATCGGAACAGAAGCCAGCGTCCCACGGCGACTACACTCTAACGCTCGCTGAAATTGTCGAAGCGCAGCGCCAGATCCAGATGCGGCATCTAGAGTTGGACCAGGCAATGTCCCTGGTGCTGGAGCGCACGGCGAAGATCACCAACGCAAGCGGGGCGGGAATCGGCATCCTGAGCGGAAAGAAGGTCCAATACCGGGCGGGATCCGGCCCTACCGCACTGCCGGTGGGGACTGAAATCTCAATAGAGACCGCCGTCTGCGCGGCTTGCTTTCGTACCGGGCAGGTGATTCGCAGCGAGAACTTCACGCCGGAGTTCCTCTTCGATCCGGAACCAATACGCAAGCGGGGCATCAAGTCATTGATTGCGGTGCCCATTTATCACGACGGCAAAGTGGTCGGAGCACTCGAAATCTACTACGAAAAGACCGACGGATTTGTCGAGCAGGACATTCATACCTGCCAGCTTATGGCGGGACTGGTGACCGAAGCGTTCGCGCGTGACGCCGAGTTGACCTGGAAGGAGTCGCTGGCTACCGAGCGGAACACGATGCTGGAAGCGCTGGAAAAGCTTCGGCCGGAACTGGCGGCCATGGCTCAGAGTCAAAATCCCGGATCATCGGACTCAGGCAGGAATGACGCCACAGGAGCTGTCGTTGCAACGGAGGACGCCGTTTGCCGGAAGTGTGGCACGCGATTAGTCGCCGACGAGCAATTCTGCGGGAAGTGCGGCACTCCGCGGCTCACCGATGGCAAACGATCCACTCTGCAAAGTAAGCTGGCATCAGCCTGGAGTGCGCAACAAGCGGACACGGACACCTCTGTCCAGCCGCCTTTGAGCAGTCCGCGTCCAACGCAGAAAACTTCAGCCCCGGAACAGCGCTCAAAGCACGGCGCTTTGAATACCAACTCGGAGACAAACGAAGAGAGCCTTGCTCTGCCCCCGATGTCACTCGCGAATGTGCGCTCTTCGTCATTCGATCAACTCGGCGTGAGTACAAGTGGGGATGCGCTTCCGCCGCTTTCATCCGCCGGCACGCAAATCCACGAAGACGAGATCGAAGAAACAGCGCTGGTAAACAGGGAGGCCGAAGATATTACTTGGAGCTCCGCAACCAGGGCGAGGGACTACCTCGAGGCGGCGATCCGAAGGCCGAGCAGCATTCGCCGTTTCTGGAATGCGCGTCGCGGCGATTTCTATCTGGCGATTGCCGTCGCTTTCGTGGCAATCGTCCTCCGCTGGGGCATCTGGTCGAATCACTCCGTGGGTGCTTCCGGCACGGGAACCGCGATCGGAAGTGCCAGCCACAATAGGAAGCCTGCTTCCGACGAAGACTTGTCGCTATTCGACAAATTTCTGATCAGTCTGGGAC
>JBAVAV010000770.1:0-4743 GCA_049585895.1 Candidatus Sulfotelmatobacter sp.
GTTGAAGCCAACGACGAAAACGCGTTTCCTGACTTGAGCCACGCCGAAATTTTGAGCGTCCAACTCACCTTCGAAAGTTGTAAAGCCGGCCGAGGCAAACAGCTGCTTGAAATACCCAAAAAGCTCAGAGTGGGCCTTGTGTTTAAGACCTAGCACATTCTCGAAGACGAAAAAGTCTAAGCCGTAGTGCTTGTTAAGTTCCTCGAGGATGTGAGCATAGTTCTTCGGCAGGCTCAGGCGCGGGTCGTCGGAGCGTTTATGCACATTGCTGAGGGAGAAGGCCTGGCAGGGCGGCCCGCCGATTATTCCAATCGGGCGCAGGGGCGAAGGCAGTTCCGACAACCGCTCGACGACATAGCCGTTCACGGCCTGCGAAAGATCCTTACGAAGGACACGCGCTTTCGGATGGTTGAAATCAAATGTTTCACAAGCAGCTTGATCAATCTCTAAGGCAAGAGCGGATGAAAACCCCGCTTGGATAAATCCCTCGTCAAGTCCGCCTGAGCCGGAAAAAAGACTTACGACAGGCAGGAACGGTGCTTCCCCCAATTGTTCTCCCTCGCATTCACGTTTGAATTCGGATTCTAGCATTCGCTTCTTCTGATCGATGCTGTTGAAAACTTAGGCGTACATTCCCAAGATATCACGGGCGAATACAAAGCGAATATATTACTGGTGGACGTAGTTGTACTTACGGACGCGGATGGTCCGGCAGGGTCATTCCGGCGTGTGCCTTAACATCCGACGGTCTTCAGTGAGCGCTGTGCGAGATTTCCACAGGTTTTCTTTCCTGATGTTCATTCGACCTTGTTCTCGATTATTAGATGGGGATACTGGAATGGAGGGCGAATTTCACAAAATCCTGGAACTCTGAGGGCATGGGATTTCGATCCGGTGCTTCGGGGTGGAGGTGTGGAGAAGTCATGGGTCTGGAAAATGTTCCACGGTGCCGGCATGTGAAGGCCAACGGCACGCAGTGCGGTTCTCCCGCGCTGCGGCGCAGGCGGTTGTGTTTTTTCCATCTCCGTGTGCGGGAGATGAAAGTGCGAGTGCTCAGCGATGAGTCCACGCAGGGCAGGTTTTGCATGCCCGTGCTCGAAGATGCGCACGGCGTGCAGATGGCGTTGATGCAGGTCTTGGAGCAGCTCGCCTGGGGACGCATGGATCACAAAACGGCGGGCCTGATGCTCTACGGCCTGCAAACCGCAAGCATCAACCTGCGGAAGATGCAGCGTGACCGGGTCGATCCGACGGATGTAGTCATCGATCGCGATACGGTGCGCTGGACCCGCATGGACGGCCCGCAGTGGGTGGAAGAAGATTTCGACGAGGAGGAAGAAGAAGACGAAGAGGCAGAAGCGGAAGGAGAAGATGCGGAAACGGAACCGGCCGTGTTGATAGCAGGGCAAAGAGCCTCGCAGGAAGCGGTAAAGGGAGTCGTGAAGAATGGCACACCCGCGGCAGAACCCGTGAAAGATTCCGCAAACGTCACGAAGCCGCGGCCTCCAGTGGCCGCGAAAGGGAGCATGGATGAGGCGCGGGAAAACGTGAAAGGTCTCATCCGCAACTGGATCATGGAGACCGTGGAGGGGAAGGCGAGAGGGGATTCCGGCGGATAGAGTGTCAGAATCCTAGGGCAGTTTTATGAAGCGGCCGTTACGGTTACTGTCAGGGCCGCGTGTGGCCCACCGCTTGCGACGGCAGGATGCCCTCGCGACAGCCGGCGGGTCGCCGGCGCTACAACTGAAACGGGGTTGAATCTGCCCCGGCGACAGGAGGGTCCGCTCTACACTAGGCTGGGTGGCCGGAGACATAACATTTTACAAACTTCTGACATCAGCGGCGGGGCTTGGTTGTAGGCTCTACCGGTGACGCGAGCTGGCATCAGGGCAGCGTGAACACCGGGGGAGCGCTCATTATGAAATGCACAAAAATTCGTCTGTCGTCGCGAGTGGGAGCGGTTGCTCTGATGTGTCTGTTTGGGCTGGGTCGGCCAATGAATGTTGCGGCTCAGTCGTCTGGCGAAGTGGCGTCTGGTGACCCGTTGTCCGGCACGCACCGCGCCGGGACGCGGGCGCCGATCGGTCCGGGGAGCACAATTGTGCACAGCAAGTTTGGCGGGCAGATTTTCGGCTTCGACATCGACCAGAACGGCACCGAAGGCGTGCTAAGTGAAGCACAGGACATCGGCGGAGGAAAGGTCCTGGCCGCGGTCGAAACCTTCGATCAGGCGACCGGAAAGATCCTGAAAGTAGTCGCGAAGATCGAGACCAAAGACGACTTCCTGACGCTGGGAATTACCGGCGGCAGCGTTGGCCTGGTGGAGCGCGAGCACGTGCAGGGGATCTTTGTGTCGCAACGCATTTATGAAGAGCTGAATCCGCTCAGTTCGAACAAGTTCACCGGCAGATGGACGCCGCCTCTGGCGAGTGACGACATTATTTTAGGAATCAGTCGAAACCAGGCGTCGACTACAACCGCGGTGCTGGCCTTTGAGAATGGCGGCAACGATTCCACGTTTGTCTTCGGTTCCAACGTGGGGGCGAATACGTTTCAACCAACTGTAATTCTGACGGACCCGATATTTAGCTTTAACGAAAGCCCGGTGGTAGCGTATGACAGCACGACGAATCAGGCGGTAGTAGCGGTTTCCAACGGGGAAGTGGGCGGGCCGCCGCCGGTGTTTGCGCTGGTGGATCTGACCACGGGAACGGTAAACGAGTTCAATGGGCTCGCAGGGCCGCCGCCGTTTCGACAGGGATCGATCAACGGGCTGGCCGTGGACTCGGAGGACGGCATTGCCTGCACCACGACGGAAGTGGATTTCAGGGTGGAATTCTACGATCTGAAAACCGAAACGGGGTTTGCGGTGACGCTGCCGGGGGCGACCGGTCAGCTTCAAAGCGGGTCGGACGTGGAGTTCGATCCGGTGCACAAACTGTTCTTTGTGGCGCAGTCGGTGTCGAGCACCGGGTCGGGGAGCAGCATTCAGGTCTATAACACGAAGGGGCGGCTGGTGGAGTCGCTGAATGGATTCAATTTCTCAAACGCATCCAACGTGGTGTTTTCGCACATTGCGTTGAATCCGAGTAATCGCAGCGGGTATGTGGATGGACCGGACTCCGGGGTGACGGATATTCAGTCGTTCACGTATTAGAGGCCGGCGAGAGGCTGGCGCTACATCTGGTGCAGGAATCGGGAATCATTTTCCAGCCTTGGCGGACTCGCTTTTCGTGCCCATGAGTTCATCGGCGAGGGCCGTGGCTCCGTAAATTTTGCGGAGGGCCTCCTGAATGCCGCGTGCATCCACCGAGAGGGAACGGCCTTCTTCGTCGCTGTAGGAGAAGTCCCAAGGCAAGGACTCGATGTTGCCGTCGAAGATGATGCCGATCAGTTCACCCTTCTGGTTGATCGTGGGAGAGCCTGAATTTCCCCCGATGATGTCGGCGGTGGAAACGAAGTTCAACGGAGTCTTCAGATCGAGCTTCGATTTCGAGTTCATCCAGCTTTCCGGCAGCACATAGGGATCTTTGTTTCCGTGCTCGGCGGCATGCTCGAACGCGCCGCCCATCGTAGTGAAGTAAGGGATGTCTTTCCCATTCTCTTTGTAACCTTTCGCTGTGCCATAGCTCAGGCGAAGGGTGAAGGTGGCGTCGGGAGGCTGAGTAAATCCGCTTTGCGCGAAGCGGGCCTTGGCGATGAGGGTGCCGTCGCGGCGGATGACCGAGTCGATCTTGTCATCGTACTGTTTGCGGACGGCGCGGGCATCGGCGTCGATCGCCCGCATGACGACGATGAGCGGATCGGTGCTGGCCTCGATGGCCGCCTCGCCGCCTTCGTACAGTTGCTTGCGCACGGCGACGTCGTTGAGCTTGGTCCCGGCAATCAGATCCCGGGCGGCGTCGGCAGGAGTCTTGCCATTGAGAACTTTTTGCACGTCGGGATTGTCCTTGCCGAGCATCTGCTGCATGTCAGCCAGAGAATCAGCGAGCAGAACCGTCTCAAGATTTTTGTAAACCGGCTCAGTGGAAAACAGCTGCTGTTCGACGGAGGGAAGAGCCGAATCGCGGAATTCACGCATGCGGTCCGAATTCGGCTTGGGCTTCTCGGCCGCGGCGCGGACCAGCACGCGGGCAATTTGAGGCAATCCGCCGGCGAAGCCGCGCAAGCCTTCGAGGTAGGTTAATTCCAGGAAGATCTCGCGCCGCAATTTGCTGGCCTGGGCAATCTCTTCCCAGGGATCGGCGGCGGCGTTCTTCGGATCGGCCTTGAATGCCGCGCGCAAGCTGGTTTCTTCGGCGGCTTTCGCATCCATGAAGGATTTGTCTAAAAATCCCGACTGGTAGCCGGTAATGGCCTTCTGTGCGTTTTGCAGGCCGAATATGTTTTCTTTGGCGATGCGCTCATTCTCCTCCGACTGCTTGCTGAAGTCCTGCAGCAGAGCGATGCGCCGCTTGTAGAGCAGGAGCCGCGAGGGATAATCGACGTCGCGCAGGTATTCCAGTTGCGACATCGTCAAAAGACGGCCCGTGCTTCCGGGATTTCCGGAGACAAAGATCAAGTCCCCTTCTTTCACGCCCGCGCGCGACCACCGCAGATAGTTGTCAAGATGCGCCGGATGCCCGTCTTCGTAGACGCGGAAGAAAGTGATGTCAAGATCGTAGCGGGGATAAGTGAAGTTGTCGGGATCGCCACCGAAGAAAGCGATGTCGAACTCCGGCGCGAACACCAGGCGCACGTCCG
>JBAVAV010000771.1:0-7842 GCA_049585895.1 Candidatus Sulfotelmatobacter sp.
ATGGGCAGATCGTGCTGCTGAACGTTCAGGCGGAGAAACAGTTCGGATACCGGCGCGATGAACTGGTAGGGCAGAAGGTGAAAAACATCATTCCTGAAGGCTTCGCGGAACGGCTGATCGCCGATAGTACCCGGACCGCGGCGGAGGCACTAGCGCAGCAGATCGGTACCGGGATCGAGCTCTCCGGGCGGCGCAAAGATGGAAGCGAGTTTCCCATCGAGATCATGCTGAGCCCGCTGGAAAGCGCCGAAGGAATCCTGGTGACTGCGGCAGTCCGCGATATCAGCGTGCGCAAGAAATCCGAGGAGCATCTGGTGAAGACGGTGGAGGAACTGAAGCGTTCGAACGACGAACTGCAGCAGTTTGCCTATGTCTCGTCGCACGATCTTCAGGAGCCCTTGCGCATGGTGGCCAGTTATACGCAGCTCCTGGCCAGGCGCTACAAAGGACGTCTGGACTCCGATGCCGATGAGTTCATCGCATTTGCAGTCGACGGGTGCAACCGCATGCAGGGGTTGATCCAGGATCTGCTGGCCTATTCACGCGCGGGAACAAATGGAAAGGTCCTCCGCGAGATTTCCGGTGAAGACGCATTGCAGGAAGCGCTTTCAAACTTACGAGCCACAATTGGGGAAAGCGGCGCGGTTGTGACTCACGATTCGCTGCCAGCCCTCAAAACGGACGACACGCAGTTAGCCCAGGTATTTCAGAACCTGGTCGGGAACGCAATCAAGTACCGCGGTGCCGAAGTCCCTCACGTACACGTCTCCGCCGCCAAGAACGGCGGCAATGAATGGATCTTTTCGGTGCGCGACAATGGCCTGGGAATTGACCCTCGATACTTTGAAAGGATCTTTATCCTTTTCCAGCGGTTGCATGGACGAGATGAGTTCGCCGGCACCGGAATCGGATTAGCGGTTTGCAAGAAGATTGTGGAACGGCTGGGCGGCAGAATCTGGGTCGAGTCGCAACCTGGAAAGGGCTCAACCTTCCACTTTGCCCTGCCCGAGAGAGACCAGAAAAGAGATGAGAAATGATGAAATCGATTGGAGCGGACGCGGAACCCATCCAGGTTCTTTTGGTTGAAGATAGTCCCGGCGATGTCCGGCTCACGCGGGAAGCGTTTAAAGACGCCAAGGTGCACATCAACCTGCACGTGGCGTCGGATGGGGTAGAAGCGATGGCGTTCCTGAAGCGCGAGGGCGGACATGCCAATGCTCCCCGCCCGGATCTGATCCTGCTCGATCTCAACCTGCCCAGGAAAGACGGCCGGGAGGTTCTGCAGGAAATCAAGGAGAGTCCAGCACTGACGAGCATTCCGGTAGTTGTCTTGACTACCTCTGCGTCTGAGGAGGATATCCTGCGCAGTTATCGGCTGCACGCCAACTGTTACATCACCAAGCCTGTGGGCCTCGATGGGTTCCTCAAAGTGGTGAATAGCATCGACAATTTCTGGCTCTCGGTGGTCAAGTTGCCGCACGAAACACTCTCATGAAAGAAAAGGCGCTTCAGATTCTTCTGGTTGAGGATAACGCGGGAGACGCCCGTTTGCTCCGCGAGATGTTCAGCAAGGAGAAGCCGGGCAGTTTCGAATTGACGCACCTTTTGCGCATGAGCGAAGCCGAGATTCGTCTTGCCAAAGGTGGAGTTGACATCGTGCTTCTCGACATGGGATTGCCCGATGGGCACGGCCTCGATACCGTGCGGCGGGCGCACGCTGTGGCGCCAGGCGTCCCCATGATCGTGCTGACCGGCTTGGACGACGAGGCCCTGGCCGCCGAAGCCCTGAAGGAAGGCGCGCAAGACTATCTGATCAAAGGCCAGATTGAAAATCGCGCGCTTCCCCGGGCTCTTCGCCATGCCATCGAGCGCCACCGCATGCAGACGGAAACCGAACTCGTCCGGGTCCATCAGATGCAGTTTAAGGATGAATTCCTCTCCCATGTCTCGCACGAGCTTCGTTCCCCACTCACCGCGATCCGTCAGTTCGTCACAATTCTCCTGGATCAACTGGCCGGCGAACTGAATGTGGAACAGCGCCAATACCTCGAAATCGTTCTGAGAAATGTCAAGCAGCTGCAATCGATGATCAATGACTTATTCGAAGTCTCTGGCGTGCAGGCGGGCAAGCTGAGGATCGAGCGGGAATCTACTTCGATTTCCGATGCCATTGTCTACGCCCTCAGCACCCTCCAGGGGGCCGCCGCAGCCAAAGGGATCACGCTCTCTTCAGATATCGAGTCTCGCTTGCCCCCCGTCTGCGCTGACCCAACCCGCATTCGACAAATTCTTATTATCCTGGTCGATAACGCCATCAAGTTCACCCCGGCAAACGGCGTGGTGCAGGTTCAGGTCCATATCCTCGAGAAAGACCCGCATCTCCTGCTTCTGGAGGTCTCGGACTCGGGATGCGGGGTCAGTCCGGACAAGACGGAGCGTATTTTCGAACGGCTCTTCCAGGCGTCTGACCCGGCTTTGGCCGGCCGTAAAGGCCTTGGCCTGGGGTTGTACATCTGCAAAGACCTGGTTACGCGCCAGGGCGGAACGATTTGGGCCACAAGCGCATTGGGAAGAGGCGCCGTCTTTTCCGTAACCCTTCCCATTTTTTCTCTGCCCAACTTGCTCGCCCCGGCGTTCACAAGCGGGTCCCGCACGCAAGGACCGATTTCCCTCGTGGTCACGGAGTTAGGGGCACAGACCGGGTGGCTTTCCGACGAGGCGCGTGCGGAACAGTCTGCCGGCATTCGCGACCTCCTGCAACGATGTTTGCATTCCGACCGCGATATCCTCTTGCCCAAGATGGGCTCCGCAGGAGCGGTGGAACTCTTTTTCATTGTGGCTATCACCGACGCAATTGGCGGTGAGGCGATTCGTAAACGGATTCAGGAGCGACTGACTGGATCCGAACACATCGAGCGGGCTGGCTTGACTCTTTCAACTTCTTACCGGCCGCTTGCGGCAATCGAACGAAACACAAGTGAATCGATGGAAGGTTTTCTGGGGAGGCTGGCCGCTAAAATTCAGGACCTAATGAACGAAGAAATCACGTCGAGGATGGTGGAAAATGGGTAATAAGAAAATTCTCATTGTGGATGACGATCCGGATGTACGCCTGGGCATGAATGTGCGCCTCAAGGCGAACCATTACGATATTTTCTTCGCCGCGGACGCGATCTCTAGTCTGGTTGAGGCGCGCAAGCGCGAGCCGGATTTAATCATCCTTGATCTCGGTCTGCCTGCTGGCGACGGTTTCCTGGTGATGGAAAGGCTCAAAACAATCCCCTCTGTTGCCGTGATTCCTATCATCGTCGTCTCCGCTCGCGATGTGCGCGCAAACAAAGACCGCGCCATCAAGGCGGGGGCCAGGGCCTTTCTCCAAAAACCCGTCGACGATGCCGAACTCCTGGCAGTCATCCGGCAAGTCCTGGGAGAGCCGGCGCGGTCGCCGGAATTTAGCCTGCGTGACCAGGGATCCATATGACGGGGGGTCCTCGTCCAGCGGAGACGAAAGCGCCATAACTTACTAAGCCATAAATGCTGCCCCCGATCAGCCTCCAGGACCGCACGCTAAGAACACGCTTTTATCGCCTGTAGACAAAGCGGGATTTTAGACCCAGACAAACGATCAATTTGTTTCTAGCCTCTCCCAGTCAATCTACTTTTTTCGTGAGTTTGAGCGAACACGAAGAGTATCGAAAGTCCGCGGCTGGTAAACGCTTGTTTGCTCACCTCCGCCAACTTTTTTCAACAACTTAGCCCGACCCCGGTTTGTGTTTCCCTACAGTGTTCCGTACGAAGCGTTTCCACCATCGCGGGACGGCCGGCAACGACAACGTCCCCGAAATTACGTCAGTAACTTGGAACCATTTGGCCTTCCAGTAGAGAATGCAGATAACGCGGCAAAACCCTGTTGTTGCGTGCCGTTGCACTGGATAACGAGGCTCCTGCACCTGGACTGCCTCAATCCCGCACTTTGAAACCGCAGATATACCCCTATGGATGATCGGAAGAGCGAACGCTTCGGTCGCTACGAAATCCTGGCCGAACTGGGCCGGGGAGCCATGGGTGTCGTTTACAAAGCGCGCGACCCTAAGATCAACCGAACAGTGGCGATAAAGACGTTTTCTCTGGCCGGCCAACCGCCGGATGAAGAACAGGAGTATCGCGAGCGTTTCTTTCGGGAAGCGGAAGCGGCGGGCCGTCTGTCGCACCCTGGAATCGTAACCATCTTCGATGTGGGCGAGGAGCCAGAAACACGGGCTCCTTACATCGTGATGGAATTTGTCGGGGGCCAGTCTCTCGACAAACTGCTGGCCCGAGGCGACCATAAGCTAAGTCTGGAAACGGCGCTGCAGTTGACGCTCGAACTGGCGGAAGCGCTGGACTGCGCGCACGCTCAAGGCGTGATTCACCGCGATCTGAAGCCCGCGAACATCCTGATCACGGAAGACGGTCATGCCAAAATCGCCGACTTTGGAGTCGCCAAACTGAACCTCGCCAATCACACTCTGGCGGGACGTGCATTAGGCACACCCGCTTACATGTCACCCGAACAATTGAATGGCGAGACGGTGGATGGGCGGTCGGATTTGTTCTCTCTGGGCGTGGTGCTGTACACGGTCCTGACTGGTTACAGGCCGTTTCAAGGCAACAGCGCCGTCACGGTTTCTTTTAAGGTGGTCAACCGCGAGCCGATACCGGCGACCGTTCTTGATACGGATTTGCCTCCGGGGATGGATTACATCATCGCCCGAGCTATGGCGAAAGATCCGGCCCAGCGCTATCAGTGCGGCATGGAAATAGTGCGGGACATCCAGGACCTGCGCGAAGGACGAGAGCCATCCAGCAAGTCAAACCAGCCAAGTCCGCCTTCCGGCGCAGAGGCGCCACAGACGCCGAAAACAGGGGCCATATCGTATCTGGGCCAGTTGAAGATTCCAGCTACGTCTCCGCCAATTGCACCCGTTCACCCCCCCGTGCACGCTGTGGCGGAAAACATGCTGGATAACATGCGGAAGAAGTCTTTCGCCGGGGCCCTGCTTGCGATCGGCCTCCTCGTCTTTGGATTCCGGATGAGTCGAATCTTTTGGCCAGTGCCTACACGCAGCGTGGTTCGAACCAAAGGCGCCGTTCCGCTGCCACTCTCCGGAGAGGTCCCTTCCATCAAACCGGGAGCGACTTCTGCGGCGCAAGCCGCGAACGCGGACTCTTCGGCCGCTCTCCCGTCGGCGCCAGTCGTGAAAACGCACGCGAAGACGGTTCCAGCGGGCGAAACCCATCGGCGTCCCGCAAAAGTAGCCGGAGCCACTGCAGCGACAGTTTTGCCGGCAACTCCTGCAGCGCCTGTTCCGGCAACTTCCTCGGCGACGTTGGACATCGAGGTGGAGCACAAGTTCGCGGAGGCCCATCTGTCGATCTGGGTGGACGACAAACTAAGTTATACCCACTTGTTGGAAGGAACAGACAAGAAACATCTGGTTGTGTTCCACCATGTTCAGGGCCATGAATTCCATGCCATGCAACTAGCGCCCGGGAAGCATCAACTTCGGGTGAAGGTGACCTCTGACGGTGCGGCCGTCTATGACCAATCCACCACCGTGGAGGGCGAGTTTGCCGGGGGGCAGGAAAGCGTGCTACGGATCAACTGCAAGCACGCCGACATCAACGTTAGCCTGCAATAGTCAACGATTTAACTTCACCTTTCTTGCGTTTCCTTTTCAAAATAGTGGGTTGATTGTTGGAGCGGGCCTTCTTGCTTGCGCTGGCGAGGACAACCACTCCGATTTGAGTGTTGTCTTGCCAGGGTGAGGAATTGTACGTATGGTATCAAACGAAAAGTGAGCGGCTTGAATGAACAATGCCCAGAGCATGCACCCCGCGCCCGTTTCACTCGTCCGCTTCACCGGCTACTTCCTGTGGCTGGGCACAATCGGCTTCGGCGGACCGATTGCGCTGGCTGGGCGCATGCAGCAGGATTTGGTGGACGGCCGCGGCTGGGTTTCGCGCGAAGATTATGTCGAAGGTCTGGCGCTGGCGCAGCTCGCGCCCGGTCCTCTGGCAGCGCAACTGGCGATGTATCTAGGCTACGTGCGTGCCGGCTTTCTGGGTGCGACATCCGTCGGGATTGCGTTCGTCCTGCCGTCGTTTCTGATGGTGCTCGCTCTCTCGGCGGCGTACATGCGCTTTGGTGGTTTGAATTGGATGCAGGCGGTCTTCTACGGCGTGGGCGCGGCCGTGATCGGCATCATCGCCCGCTCGGCGTCGAAACTCACCAGGCTGACTCTTGGCAAGGAACCGTTGCTGTGGGGAATCTTTCTGGTGCTCGCCGTCTCCACCGCCTGGACTTCGCGCGAAATCATCGTGCTGGTCGTAGCCGGAGGCGTAGTCAGCGCCGCCGCAAACGCGATCCCCAGACGCGCCCCGGACGCGGCCGGTATTGCGCTGCCACTGCTGGGCACGGTCCTTCCCGCGGCCGGGCCCGCATTGCAGATTTTCTTGTTCTTCGCCAAGGCGGGGATGTTTGTCTTTGGCAGCGGGCTGGCGATCGTGCCATTTCTCTACGGAGGCGTGGTGCAGGATCACCACTGGCTCAACGACCGCCAGTTCGTCGATGCGGTTGCGGTAGCCATGATTACGCCAGGGCCCGTGGTCATCACGGTGGCCTTTATCGGATATCTCGTAGCCGGAGTAGCAGGCGCGACTGCCGCCGCGCTTGGAGTGTTTCTTCCCGTCTATGCCGTCGTGCTTCTGCTGGCCCCCTCATATAAGCGCTGGGCGAAGAATCCACAACTGAATGCGTTTGTGCGCGGCGTCACTGCGGCCGCAACGGGAGCGATTGCCGGCTCCGTGGTGGTTCTGGCGCGGCGGTCGATCTACGACTGGCCCACGGCGCTGATTGCCGTCATGACGCTCGCTGTGCTCCTCAAATGGAAGGTTCCGGAACCGCTGCTGATCGCGCTGACGGCAGTGGCGGGAGTGCTCTTGCGCGGCCATGTTTTCTGATGCCCGAGGCAATGTTCTCCATCTTCAGTAGAGCCAAATAGAAATCCTCGCTTGGCGGCGTTAACTGCGGTATGCTTCCTCGATTTGGTAATGCCGCCCGAGGAGACCGAACATGGCCATTCGATGGGGAAGACTCCTGGGAAAAATTTCCGGTTACGGAATTCTTGGTTTGTTGCTGCTCGCGGCCCTTGCCTTGACCTTTACCGTGGGCTGGCGGCCGGTAATCGGCGCGAAGAAGCGTCCGTTAACTACGCGCAAGTTCGATGTCACGCCGGAGCGCATGCGTCGCGGGGATTACCTGGTGCACGCCGTCATGCATTGCATGGGATGCCACTCTGAGCGCGACTTCAAAGTGAACCCACCGGTATTAATTTCCAAGGAAGGCTCCGGCCAAGTCTTGTTTGAAGAAGGCAGTTTCCGCATTGTCGCGCCCAATATCACTTCCGATCCGGAAACTGGTATCGGCAAGTGGAGCGACGACGCCATTGCCCGGGCAATCCGCGAAGGCATCGCGGCTGACGGCACCACGTTGTTTCCAATCATGCCCTACGAACACTTCCGCCAGTTGTCCGACGAAGACCTCGCTTCCATCGTGGTCTTACTGCGCAGCCTGCCGCCGGCGCACAGCGATCTGCCTCCGGACAAAATTCCGTTCCTGTTTGCCCGCCTCATTCAGACGGCGCCGCAACCGGTGACCGAACCGGTGCCGGCGCCGGACACATCCACCCCCGCCAAGCGCGGCGCCTACCTGATCAAGATGGCAACTTGCAGCGACTGCCACACCCCCCTCGACCCTAAATTTAATCCAATCAAGGGAATGGAGATGGCAGGCGGCAATCC
>JBAVAV010000772.1:0-1812 GCA_049585895.1 Candidatus Sulfotelmatobacter sp.
GACTAACCCCCAGCGACCAACGAGCTACACTCCGCGTGCGCTAAAATAGACATAGCCTTATGTCCCGCACCTTCACTCTCGAAGAAGCCCAGTCCCTTCTGCCGGTGCTGGAGTCGCTGGTGCGCACGGCGATTGCCGGCAAGAAGCTGATGGAAGAAGTCGAAGCCGAGATGCAATCGCTTTGCCATCGCATTTTCCTGAACGGCGGCACGCACGTTGATGTAGTCCCGCTGGCCCGCCGCAAGGGCGAGCGCGCCCGGGCCGAGCAGCAGGCCAAAGACGCTGTCGCGGAAATCCACTCCATCGGCGTGCAGGTGAAAGATCTCGACATCGGATTGCTCGACTTCCCTTGCGAAGTGGAAGGCCACGTGGTTCTGCTGTGCTGGAAGCTGGGCGAATCCGGCGTCACCCACTGGCACGGGACCGACGAAGGCTTCGCCGGGCGCAAGCCGATCGACGAGCGCATCGTGCGTTCAAAGCGGGCAAACTGAAAGGCAAAGCCATCAGCTATCAGCTTTCAGCCTTCAGACCTTGGCTGTCAGACCTCAGACAACCGCTTTGTGTGCGGTGACCGCGCCGGTTTAAGCTTTTCCCTGAAGCCGGAAGCTCGACAGCCGCCTCCCGAACCCCACATTCCAAACACTTTTTCAGCAGCAACATACTCCAAAGTTCAGTGTTTATATGGGAGAACGTAATGAGGCCCGGTTGCACGATTTGAGTAACAATATTTTGAAATGGCAACCGCCTGCACGTATTCAAAATTAGCCTTCGCTGGCGCTGCCGGTTTCGCGGCAAGCCCGCTGGGCTAAGGGGGAAACGCTCAAGAGGAAAACGCAATGAAAAGCAATTTTGGGGTTCGTTTACTGGTATTCGCGATGCTGGTGGTGGCTCTGTCGGCGGCTTCGTTCGGGCAGGTGTTTCTTTCGGTCCGCATCGGCCCGCCAGCGCTGCCGATTTACGCGCAGCCCATTTGCCCCGGCCCGGGCTATCTTTGGACTCCCGGCTACTGGGGCTGGAATGACGACGGTGGTTACTACTGGGTGCCGGGCACATGGGTGGTGGCACCGATCGGCATGCTCTGGACGCCGGGTTATTGGGGATGGGGCGGCGGTTTCTACGCCTGGCATGCCGGCTACTGGGGCCCACACATCGGTTTTTACGGTGGGATTAACTATGGCTTCGGCTATGGCGGCGTGGGCTTTGTAGGCGGCGAGTGGCGTGGCGGAGCCTTCTTCTACAACCGCGCCGTAATGAATGTGGACTCCGTACACATCACCAACGTCTACAACCGGACCGTCGTGGTCAACGAGAATCACGTGGCGTTCAACGGCGGCGAAGGTGGAATCGCAGCCCGTCCTACCGCTCAGGAAGAAGCCGCCGCACGCGAGCCGCATCAGGCTCCTCTGGCGGCGCAGACGGAGCACGAACTTGCCGCCAGTCAGAATCGCGCCTTGTTCGCCTCGGAAAACCACGGCCGTCCGGCCGTTGCCGCTACGTCGCGTCCGGGCGAATTCAGCGGACACGGCGTAGTCGCGGCTCACGATGCTGGAGCGCCCTATCACGCGCCGGCTATCTCGCCCAAAGAAGCTCGCGCACCGTCGTCGTCCGGTGCGTCGCGTCCGGAAGGCAACGAATCCAACGCCCGCGAGTCTCGCGACAATAGTCGGGGGAATGCCGAGGACTCGAACGAACAGCGTCCGCAAGTCAATCCTCCATCGAACTCGCGCACGCCGGAGACGCGCAGTGAGGCTTCGCGGGAGGAATCGCATCCGGCCAAAGCGCCGAAAGCGTCCAAGCCGGCAAAGCGCAACA
>JBAVAV010000773.1:0-2383 GCA_049585895.1 Candidatus Sulfotelmatobacter sp.
GCTCTGGCCAATGGACCGTATTGAAGCCATGTCGATCCTGCTCCACGCAGCGGAGGCTGGCAGCCTTTCGAAGGCCAGCCGGAACCTTCGCCTGCCCCTGGCCACCGTCAGCCGGAAAGTCTCCGAGTTGGAGGCCCATCTAAACACCACGCTTTTTACGCGATCGGCGAAGGGACTGATGCCGACGCCAGCGGGTCTTTCTTTCATTACAGCCGCCAAAGCTATCCTGGAGTTGGTGAATGAGGCGGAACGTACCGCTTCTGGTGAATACACCGCACCCAAAGGAGACCTTGCGGTGACAGCTCCGACGATGTTCGGTCGGCTGCATGTCCTGCCGGTATTGAAGGAATTTCTGAGCACCTACCCCGAAGTCGACGTTGGATTAGTGCTTACCGACCGCGTTGCCCATTTCGTAGACGACCAAGTCGATGTTGCGTTGCGGATCGGCAATCTTCCCGACAGTGCGCTGACTGCCAGCCGCCTTGGATCTGTGCGGCGCGTTGTCTGCGCAAGTCCTGCCTATTTCGCTCAGTACGGAAGCCCGCTGACGCCTGAAGATCTCCAGCATCGTCCGACCATCACTTTTGAAAGCGTCTCCGCTCCTGGAGTTTGGCGCTTCTACTCTGGCAGCAACCAGTTCGACGCAGTGCTTCGCTCGCGCCTCAGCGTGAACACAATAGATGCAGGCATAGACGCAGCGATTGCCGGCATGGGGTTGGCGCGCGCTAACTCCTATCAGGTTGTCGATCATGTGCGGCGAGGAGCGCTGGCGCTCACTCTCGAAGCATTTGAACCGCCACCCCGGCCGGTGAATTTGATCTACAACAGCCACGCCCGCCTGCCGCTCAAGCTGCGTGCATTTATCGATTTTGTTACCCCTCGGTTGCGTGCCCGGCTGAAGGCCGCTGCTGTCCCGTCGGCTTCGGGCTAAAAATGCTGAAGTCATTCCGAATTTGGAAAATTTCCTAACGCGTCGCGGTTTTGAGCCTAGATTCTCGGACTCAATTTTGAAAATTGTCTAACGCGCTCAATTACGATGACTAACTAATTGAAATCATTGGCTGGGGGACTAGGATTCGAACCTAGATTCTCGGAGTCAGAGTCCGATGTCCTACCGTTGGACGATCCCCCAAAAGCCATCCGAACGTAACACGGCCTGTCGCGCTCGCGCGAAGTCGGTTCAGCTCGCGGCGCGGCCGTTCTAGCTCGGCGGGCGCTTGGCCCGCAAGCGCGCCCGATATAGAAGTGCAGGGCAGCAAGCAAAACCCCGAGCCTCTCGGCCCGGGGTTTCATCCGACAACTCGCGCAGGTCAGAACCTGTAGTTCAAGCCCGCCCGCACGATGTTTTCGTTGAATTTCACGTTGGCGCCGCAAACGTTGCAGGTGAACTTACCGAGATCGACGTAGAGATACTCGGCCTTGACCGTCCAGTTCGGGGCGAAGGCGTATTCCGCGCCGCCGCCGATGGTCCAGCCCGCCCGCGTGTCGCTCTGGGCGCCGACGCCGGGGATGTTCGCTTTCACGTCGCCGAAGGCGGCGCCAGCCGTCACATAGGGCATGAAGCGGTCGATCGCGTAGCCGAGACGCCCGCGCACGGTGCTGAGCCAGTTGCTCTTGGTTTCGCAAGCGCCGGCAACGCAGGCGGCACTACCCTTGATGTCCTGCCAATCGATGTCGCCCTCGATGCCGAGCACCGTCTGGCCGATCTGGTAGTTGTAGCCGATTGTGCCGCCGACGAGGCCGCCATTGGCGTTGAAGCGATCGATTCCGGCGGCGCCGAAATCGTAGCGCGACGTGCCCCAGCCATAGCCGGCATTAATACCGGCGTAAAAGCCGGTCCAGTCAAAGACGCGGTACGCCGGCGCCTTGACGGGATAATCGGGCGGCGGACGGCGCGGCAAATCGGCCGCGATCGCCGTCTGCACGGCGGCGGTGAATACAAGGATCGCCGTCATCGATCGAAATACGCGTTTCATCACGCTGCCCTCCATGCGAACTGAGGTATGTCTTCCGGTTTCTTCTTGTTTTTGTCGGCCCGCCAAATAGCTCCGTAATGCGGCTCCTATCGGGCGGCACTTCGGCGTTCTTGTGAACGTCCAGATGCGCGTAGATATGCGCGTCGATAAAAGTCTGAGCTTCAACGCGGGAGCGGAAAAATAGTTCCCGCCTGCGGCATAAGGTCTTGAAAAGTTCCCTAGCCCTTGAATGTCGGCTGCCGCGGGTGAATGGCAGCCTTGAATTCCGGAAAGCTTTTCCACGCGGGTTCGGGAAAATCGCGGCCGGCGTGCGGCGCGTAAGCAGATTCCTCGGCGAGTTTCATCGTCGGGATATAACGCGGGCAGTTGGGAAAAATCGCGCGCGCCACGACGCGCACGATCAATTG
>JBAVAV010000774.1:0-7414 GCA_049585895.1 Candidatus Sulfotelmatobacter sp.
TGCGTCCCAGGAAAAATGCGCGCGATGAATCCGCCTCCAGGTATTCAGTGGGATTAGAGCACAGAGAGCGACCTGGAAATAATCTCTCGCCAGTGCCGCGGGAACGAGCAGTGCGAGCGCCGCGAGAATCAGCAAACACTCGAGACTGCGCCAGGCGGCAAGAAATACCGGTGACGGAAATAGCAAGGCCAGATTCTTGGTCCAGCCTTCCCGAAGTTGGGCGAAGCTGCGATACATGCGGGTGCGAACGGCATCGCCTCCGTAGCGAAAGAGAATCTTCCTTCCTGATCGTTTGACGGCGCGCGCCAGAGCGACGTCTTCGAGCAAGTTGCCCGCGACCGCGGCGTGGCCGCCAAACGCATCGTAGGCTTCGCGCGCAATCAGGATGTACTGGCCATTGGCGGCGGCTGCGGGCGACTTGGGATCGCTTACGTCTGAAGGCCGGTAGCGCGCTGCCAGCTCGGCGAAAATCACGGGCATGATGGCCTTCTCCCAAAAACTCTCGACTACTTGTTGTGGCGAATACGACAGCATGGAGGCTTGGCGTTGCTGCGCCTCGGCGACAGCGCGGGCCAGCGATCCCGGGAGATGGACTGTATCGGCGTCGGTGAAGAGCAGCCACTCGCCGCGAGCGGCGCGCGCTCCGGCGATCACGGCGTTATTCTTGCCGGTCCAGCCTGCGGATAGAGGGCCGGCCTCAAGCACGTGCACGCTTGTAAACGACCCGGCGATCTCACGCGTCCGGTCAGTGGAATGATCGTCGACGATGATGATTTCGAACGCGATGCCCGTCTGCGATGTCAGTGACTCGAGACAAGCTCCCAGGTAAAGCTCTTCGTTGCGCGCCGGCACAATCACCGAAACGGCAGGCTGGCTAACGATTGTCTCGCTCGTAGGCATAGGCTCAATGAACTATTATAGATGCGTGAGACGATTGGTCGATTCCGTCCGCGCCATGTTGGCCGCAGTTCTGCTGCTCGCGCTTGCGGCCTGCTATGGCGGGTCGAGGCCGGCGCGCATCGGCTCGAACGCTCCTGACTTCACCGTAAGCGACTCTGACCGTGCCGTCACGCTCAGCCAGTTCAAGGGACAAGTGGTAGTGCTGAATTTCTGGGCGACCTGGTGCCCACCCTGCGTCGAGGAAATGCCGTCACTGGTGCAGATGCAGCAGCACATGAAAGCCAAGGGTGTCACGGTGTTGGCCATCAGCGTGGACGTTGACCAGAGCAGCTACCGGCGGTTTCTGCGAGATCACGCCATCAGTCTGCTGACGGTGCGCGATCCCGACCAGAAAGCCAATTCGCTCTACGGCACGATCAAGTTTCCCGAGACTTATATCATCGACCGGGATGGCGTGATGCGGCGCAAGTTCATCGGTCCGGTCGACTGGACGGAGCCGGAGATCGTTGACTTCCTGGGCAAGCTTTGAATTCACCACGGAGACTCGGAGGCACGTAGAACATCTCTTGCAAGAAGCGCTTTTCTCTGTGACTCTCTGTCTCCGTGGTGAGCCTACAACCTTACCTTCCTCAACCGAAGCGCGTTGGTGATCACAGAGACGGAACTCAGGCTCATTGCCGCCGCGGCGAAGATTGGGCTGAGCAGCCATCCGAAAAACGGATACAGGACACCGGCGGCGATAGGCACACCAACGGCGTTGTAGACGAACGCAAAGAACAGATTCTGCCGGATGTTGCGCATGGTTGCCTGGCTTAATTTGCGAGCGCGAAGGATGCCGGTCAGATCTCCCTTTACCAGCGTGATGTCCCCGCTTTCCATTGCGATGTCAGTGCCCGTGCCCATGGCAATGCCGACATCGGCTTGCGCGAGTGCGGGGGCGTCGTTGATGCCGTCGCCCGCCATGGCGACTATGCGGCCCTGCTGTTGCAGTTTCTTGATGACTTCCAGCTTTTGCCAGGGCAGGACTTCGGCTTCGACCTCCTCGATGCCCAACCTCTCAGCCAGCGCCGCCGCAGTCGCGCGATTGTCGCCGGTGAGCATCACGATGCGAATGCCCTGGTCTTTGAGTCCGCTGACCGCCTCGGGGGTGGAGCGCTTCATCGGATCCGTGACCACGAGGTTCCCTACGTATTTGCCGTCCACTGCGACAAAAAGACTGGTACCGTCCCCCGGCCTTACGCTCAAAGCGGCCGCAGGCGCAGGACCTGAAGCGCCCACCTCCACCATCAGCGCAGCATTACCGACGGCGACGCGTCTTCCATCTACGACACCTTGAATTCCCTTCCCTGCCATTGAGGTGAACTCGGAGGGTTGAGACAGTTGCAGGCCGCGCTTGGTCGCGCCGTCGACGACTGCGGCTCCCAAAGGATGTTCGCTGGCGCGCTCAAGGCTGGCGGCGAGGCGCAGCAATTCGGGGTCGGCGTCAAGCGCCTCGGAATAACTTACAAGCTGTGGCTTGCCTTCCGTGAGTGTCCCGGTCTTGTCGACGACCAGCGTATCAACTTTTTCCATCATCTCAAGAGCTTCGGCATTCTTGATAAGCACGCCGGCGTGAGCTCCGCGGCCGACCCCCACCATAATGGCCATGGGCGTGGCGAGTCCTAAAGCGCACGGGCACGCGATGATCAGCACGGCGACCGCATTTACCAAGGCGTGTGCCAGACGCGGTTCCGGGCCGATCACGAACCAGGCTACAAAGGTAATAACAGCGATCGTCATCACAGAGGGGACAAACCACGCCGAGACACGATCGGCCAAGCGCTGAATGGGGGCGCGACTGCGCTGCGCCTGGCTCACCAGTTGCACAATCCGCGCCAGCAAAGTTTCGCTGCCAACATGTTCGGCGCGCATCACGAAGGAGCCATTGCGGTTGATGGTCGCGCCGATCACTTTGCTGCCGGGGGACTTCTCCACCGGCATGGATTCGCCGCTAATCATTGATTCGTCGATGGCGCTGCGGCCTTCGAGCAGCACGCCGTCTACGGGGATTTTTTCACCGGGCCGCACGCGCAAGCGGTCTCCGGCTTGCACCTGTTCGAGCGGAACATCTCTTTCGCTGCCATCGGCGCCGATCACTCGTGCCATTTTTGGGCTGAGATCGAGCAGCGCGCGGATGGCAGCGCTGGTGCGACTGCGGGCGTGCAGTTCCATCACCTGGCCAATTAGCACCAAGGTGGTGATGGCGGCGGCAGCTTCAAAGTAGACGTCGGGATACCCGGCCATGGCGTGGAGCGACCTGGGAAAAATGCCGGGCGCAACGGTGGCGATCACGCTGTATCCGTAGGCCACGCCAGTACCCATGCCGATCAGCGTGAACATGTTGGGACTGCGGTTGACCAGCGAGGTCCAAAAGCGCTGAAAAAACGGCCAGCCGCCCCAGAGCACAACAGGTGTGGCGAGCGCGAATTGGAGCCACGGAAGCGCCGCGCCGGGAAGAATTTGGTGCAAGGGCATTTCCCGGAGCATCGACGCCATCGCAATGGCCAGCAGCGGAACCGTCAGCAAAAGGCTTACCCAGAAACGACGCGTCATGTCGCGCAGTTCGGGATTGTCTGGATCGACCACGGTCACCGTGCGAGACTCGAGCGCCATGCCGCAGATCGGGCAGGAACCCGGCTGGGGCCGCACAATCTCTGGATGCATCGGGCAGGTGTATTCGGGGCGCGCCGAGGCTATGGGAATTTCCGGCTCCAGGGCCATGCCGCAGGACGGACACGCCCCCGGCTTCGCCTCGAGCACCTCGGGGCACATCGGGCAAACGTACGCGGCGGCTCTGGTAAAGGACTGGCCGGGGTCGTGCGCGATTGAAGGAACCGCCTGACCTTTGATACCGGGCGTTATAGCTTCGGGCTCTGCTGCGTGCTTTGGAGTGGCAGCGGGCGTGACGAGCGTCACCTGGCCTGTTGATGACGCGTGCGCCGGCACACTCAAATATTTCTCCGTGTCAGCCTGAAACTTAGTGGCACATGGAGCGCAGCAGAAGTAGTAATTTCTCCCCTCGTGCGCGAAGATGTGCCGGGCAAATGCGACATCAACCATGATCCCGCAGACTGGGTCTCGTTCTTTTGCCGCAATGGACTCGGGGGAGGTAGTTGACATCATTCTCAAGTCTTACGTGTAAAGTTCGATGTATTTGTCCAGATCAACATGAGTTAGCGACGGGTACTGAAGGCTTTGCTAGCTCAAGTCTGAGGTCTATTTTCGCTTGCAAGAACTCGCTCGTCTCGTTCGATTACCGATGCTTTATATTGGATTCACTTCAAACAGGAAGCAGAGGATCCCAATTCCGCAGGAAAGGACCTCCCGATGACTTACTTGGACGTTGCATTCCGTTATGGCACGCCGCCCGGTGAAAATGAGTTGCGCGCCATCGACAGCATGCGGGAAGTTTATGGAATACGGCGCGTGGAGTTCAACGAGAAGACCCGCAGCGTGCGAGTGGAGTTTGATGCTTCGCGGTTGAAGGCGGAAGTTGTAGCGCGTCTCTTACGGCAAGCTGGGGTGGATGTGCTCGAACAATTAGCACTGGCTTGGACAACCTAAAAGGGCGACTCGAAATGCCGACTACGAAGGAGAAAGCAAGGGGCGTCCAAGAAAACCTCTGGCCGAAGTTGTTTCTTGAGCGCCCCGTTGCGCGCCACTTCGTCTAGCCTAGACAATGCAAATTTCATGCCGTAGGTAAAACGTTAAAAACACACGTTTCATGTTCGATTGCATCGGTAGGAATTGCTCAGTCGCGGGAAAGATTTACGTCTGAGTTGAGTCGGAAACAAATCACCGTGGATCTCCGAGTCGACGCCGATGGCTTGACACCTAGGTTGAATCCCTTATGCCGGAGTGGGTCGCGGTCATGATTTCTGCAGGCGGGCGTTTTCAGCATCGGCAAGTTCCGTTATAATCTGGCAATACCTCTCCTGCCAAACCCAGTATCCGCGCCCTTAGCTCAGTTGGATAGAGCGTCTTGCTACGAACCAGAAGGTCGGGAGTTCGAATCTCTCAGGGCGCACCATTTTTCCTGCGCAATTCTTGCAGTGCGGCGGGAATTGCGGCTGCGGTCGGTCATTCAAACCTGCTTGAAGAAGGCCTCGATCTCCATAACGTCTTTCGCATCCCGCATGTTAGATCGTTCTACCCCCACTCTCGGGAAGCGACGGCTGGATTTCTTCGAGTTCCGCCGGCGCTCGATACGATGCGGCCCGCGACCTTCGATTCGCTCTGCTGTATTCGGTCGGGGACGGTTCGTTACTTTAGGAATGGGAACTCCGTTTTCGCGTCTTCGTTTTCTGATAGGCTGAAGCCAGCCCTGTGTTGCTGGCATCGCCGGAGTGGTTTTCGGTTTGCCGGTCTCGAGCTGGCGCGCTATGCCCAAGGTCACTGAACAGGCCGTCTCGCTGCTGTCTTCCGCGAAGCACGGCTTGCGTTATCTCACCCCAAACGACTGGACGCTCATCGCCGACAAAGCCAGCCGGACGATTTTCCGAAAAGGCCAGATCATAGTCCTAAAGGGCGTAAAAGCAGATGGAGTTTATTTGCTGTTGCAGGGGCGAGCGCGGGTCGATTTACCCTCCCAATCTGCTTCCCGAACCATTGGACCGGGCGAGGTGTGCGGGGAAATGTCGTTCCTGGAAGATTATCCGGCGAGCGCCAGTGTAGTGGCCGAAGACGAGGTAGAAGTCTATCACCTCGACCGGACTACCTTGCAAAGTCTGTTCGAGCTTTTTCCCCATCTGGCTTCGCGCTTCTACCGGTCCCTGGCGGCGAATTTGTCGCGCCGTCTTAGAGATTTGATCGAAGTGGGTTCCGCTCGCGCGTAGTGTAGCGAGAAGATGCCCACACCATCCAGAACTGCACACAGCCGTTACTGTCGACGTTGCAGATCCCTCGTGAATCCCACAAACCCTTGGGCAATTTAAATCATCAAAATGGGGGAATGGGCATTTCGAAGACAGTTCGCGATAATGTCCAGCGGGTGCAGGACGCCAAAGTCCCCGGGCTAGGACGCCAAGGAACGTGCACAAGTGTGCAGGGCTTTGCGCTTCCCGGCTCGACGGCAATCACTCGGCAATTACTAACATCAATTGAATCAGTAACATGACCAAATTAAAAGTTTGGCAGCCGATATGCTATAGAAGGAATTGGTATTATCTCTACCCAACTCAGGAGGCCTTAAGCCCCCGAAGATTCGAATACACAACGGATTTCCACCAGGTTCAGGAGGACGTAGGTATGAAACGCATAGTATTGATGGGTCTGCTCGCTCTTGCTTTGCCTTTAGCAGCCTTCGGCACGGACTTTACCAACAGCGGCGGCTCTTTGACGGGTAGTAATACCGGCTTAAGTCTTTCGGGATCGGTGCTAATCGCCGTGAACGGCCTCGGAGGGTCGGGCCTGATTACAGGCAACGACCTTGGCAGCTTGACTTTTTCCACGGGCGCGCTCAGCAGCGGCGACCTGCAGAACGGCGGCACCTTTGCCAGCGGCGGAAGTTTCGTCATCACCGGGAACGGTAGCAATGGAGTCCCGAATGGCGTAATTTTCACCGGTTCTTTCAGCGGCCCTGTAACTTGGACCATGGTGACGCTGGCCAATGGCACGCATAACTACACTTTGACGGGAACTCTCAGCGGCGTTTGGACATCGACGGGCGCAACCGTTAACGGTGCGACTGTCCAACTGACCATTAATACCGGCAAGGGCTTCTTCAACGGCCAAACCATGATTTCCAGTGGCGACACGAACATCGTCACCTCCGTCCCCGAGCCGGGAACCCTCGGCTTGCTGGGGACCGGGTTGGTGGGTCTAGCTGGAGCACTCCGTCGGAAGCTGAAAGCATAACTAACTCCGCTCCGAAGAAGCCCCGTGTTCGCGCGGGGCTTCTTTTTTTCTGCTAGCCGCTTTGCCACCACGGCTTGGGGCGGTCCTTTGATCGATTACCGCGGTAACCCGCAAGCCGCGATAACCGTTGACCTCGCATCGGCGGCTCCTTAGATTCGCTTACAGGGGGTGGTATGAAGGACATTCACGAGGTTTTGCGGCAGAAGCAGGCGCGCTACGCGCAACTGGGCAAACAGATCGAGATGCTCCAGCAGGCAGCGGAGAAACTGCGAGAGGTCGCTCCCCTGCTGGCCGAAAACGAAGAAGAAGACAATTCGGTTCTGACCGAAGTCGACGAGTCATCTTTCCAGCCGGAGGCGATGGCCGCGAAGGCCGGTGCTTCCTCCGGAAGCAGTTCATCGAAGCAATCCCGGCCGGCGGCACCCCGTTGGCCATAGGCTCTTCCCGGGGTTTGGGAATCGCGTCATGACCCTTCTGGCTTTGCTGGTTTCTGCAGACGATTCGGCTTCCGATGTCCTCGGCCGGGTACTTCCGGCTTTCGGGGTCGCCGTGGAGCGCTGTAGCGATACCGGCACCGCAATTGACCGGTTGCAGCGCCAGAGGTTTGATGCCCTGGTGG
>JBAVAV010000775.1:0-1723 GCA_049585895.1 Candidatus Sulfotelmatobacter sp.
TTCCTAATCATATTGTCTATTCTTAGGTCTTCAACAAATATGGTATTGTATTTGCTTACATAGTGGCTAGATAACTTGTGTAGAAAGTCCTTCCTTTGATTGCCTATTTTTTCATGTAATATTGCAACCTTAAATCGGTATATCCCATTGAGATTTCGTCACTTGTTACACTCCCTACCTTCTGTTTCCATCAGCATTACCTGGAGTAATCCAGACGTCTTGTATTACGACTGTCTCTTATCGTAAAGGGTGTAGATTCGCCCTTCAAAAAGTTTCGGCGTGTGTTACTAGTATTACCTTCCAGGCATGTTGAAACATTGGGCACCTAGTGCTATGTTGCAACCTGGATGAGTGTCACCTCCGTTCAAAGCAACTCCTCCTCCATTAGTGTCACCTCCGTTCAAAGCAACTCCTCCTCCATTAGCATCACTACCTGCCCCTATTGCAAAACCACCCTTCTGTCCATTTGCACCGTTGGCCTCACTACCAGGTCCTATTGCAAAACCACCGTTGCCGCCGTTACCACTATTAGTACCAGTTTGTCCATTAGCAGCACCACCGCTTAGCGCTACTCCACCGTTTCCTCCGTTACCGTGTTCTAATCCGCCATTTCCTCCGTTAGCACTACCACCTGCGAATACTAGACCACCTTTGCCGCCATTAGTGCCGCAAAAATGGTTAGTTAAATCGCCATTTCCTCCATTTCCCCCATCAGCATCACCATTAAACGTGGTCCCGCCATTTCCACCATTACCACACGGGCCACTATCGAGGTTGTCCCCGCGGTTGTTGTTCCCTCCATTTCCTCCATTAACATGGTTAACACCAGTTCCTTCCCCCGATACACTTCCACCATTTCCTCCGTTTCCGAAGTTACCATTGCCCCCGTTATGGGCATTACCGCTCCCACCAGTTCCTCCATTAGCGATGCAGGAGGATTCGAAGCATTTAACAATTGTGCCGCCATTTCCTCCATTGCCATTATTTGAAAAACCATGATTAGATTTATTATTCGAACCGCCATCACCTCCAATAGCCCTGCATACGTCGCCACGGGAGTTGCTAAAACAAGTCCCCAAGTTGCCCCCATTTCCTCCATTACCATTTTTGGAAGCATCCAAATTATCAGTATTGTGCGAACCGCCATTACCTCCATCAAAAAAGCAAGGAGGTCCTGAGAAGGTTGAAGCAAGAGCACAAAATCCCTGTTTGCCCCCATTTCCTCCATTACCATTTTTGGAAGCATCCAAATTACCAATATTGTCATTACCGCCAGCGCCTCCATTAGCGGTGCAAAGAGGACTCTCTTTTATACATTGACCGCCATTTCCTCCATTACCGTTTAAGGAAGAACCATGATTGCCGAAATCATTACCAGAACCACCTTTCCCACCCGAGGTATTAAATCCATCATTTCCATTCTCACCTGACTTCTCTGCCTTTGTTTGTTGTAGTAAAGGAATTCCAGAAACCGCAGGCACCATAAGAGTCAGTGTTAGTGTTGCAAGTAGAATTATTATCAACGATTGACGGCTGTGCATTATCTAGAAGAATTTAATCCCCTCAAAGTATTTTGGTTTTTATTGTGAATCATAGCAAGTGTTCTTCTAGCAGATAATTTGTTTAGGTTCGAACATTAGCTGATAAATAGCAAATTGGCCATCGGAAGCGCAAGCCTTAGCCAATTTGCAAGTCGTGGGTCCTACACACCTTGGTCTATGCG
>JBAVAV010000776.1:0-2184 GCA_049585895.1 Candidatus Sulfotelmatobacter sp.
AGTCCCGAAGAGATGGATGGTGGGACCTGAGCGTCCCGCTGCAAGATTAAAGAGAGTGACGAGCTTGGTCTGGACATCAAAAGCGTTCTGCGAGAGCGAAATGGCGCATCTCTTGGCGTCCACGCCGGAGTGTTGCCACAAAACGCTTGACAGCGTGCAGCGTCGTTAGAGACAGGATGACGCCGTCTTAGGTTTCAACGATTCACCGAGCCCCGGCGATTGTACAGCGCGGATTACCCAAAAGGGGAAGCCGGTTTTCCCAGAATGGTCGGGCCGTAGCTTTTTAGACCGGTTTTGCGTTGACCCTTGCCGATCCGCCCTCCCATACTGACTAGGTTAAAGAATTCTCATGATCCGCCGCCGTTTCCCCTTCTTCCTAAACGCCGCTCCCCTCGCACTGTTCACGCTGATTGGTATGACGCACGCGCTCGCGCAGGGCGCAAAACAGAACGTGCCCGATACGCCAATTCCTGACGCGGACGCCGACCATGTGGAAGAACGAGCGGCGTGGTTTTCTCGCGGGCGCGTGATCCCTGGGAAGTCTTCCGCAGAGCTGCGCCTCCACGCTTATCGAAATAAGTTGCAAATGCGCGCGTCGCGCCTGGCGCGGGCTCACGCCGGATCGCCCAATCTTCAGACGCCGTCATCGTCGCCGGTCACATGGACGCCGCTGGGGCCGGTGCCGCTGGCTTCCGACGCCACAGGTTCGGGCCTTCAGGACTACCACCAGGTTTCCGGTCGCGCCACTGCGGCTGCGATTGATCCTGCAGATCCAACCGGCAATACCGTCTTCATTGGGGGAGCGCAGGGGGGAGTGTGGAAGTCGATCAACGCGGCCAACAGCGTAGCCGACAACGTGATCTGGACGCCGCTCACCGATGATGCGGCAACGCTTGCCACCGGATCAATAGCGATCCGTCCGGGAAACAGCGATCCAGCACAAAGCGTGATCCTGGTGGGCACGGGCGAGGCGAACAATTCCGGGGACTCGTACTTTGGGCTGGGCATTCTGCGTTCGGCGAACGGCGGCAATTCGTGGTCGCTGATCGAGACTGCCAGCAACGGCGGCAGCACGGTTTCATTCAGCGGGCTGGGCGGCACGCGCATGGCATTCAGCACGGCCAGCGGGCAGACAAATACTGTGGTGGCGGCCATGGCGGCCACCTCGGAAGGCATCATCGACGGCGCGCTGACCAGCAACACCTTCCGCGGGCTTTACACGTCCACGGACGCCGGCCAAACATGGACTTACGATGCACTCTTTTCCGGAGGAGCGGCCGAAGCCACGTCGGCGACCTCGGTGGTTTACAACGCCGCCGCGGGTGCGTTCTTCGCGGCGGTGCGGTATCACGGATTTTACTCTTCGCCGGATGGCTTGACCTGGACGCGGCTGGCCAATCAGCCTGGAACTGCGGGACTATTAAGCACGACGGCATGTCCGCAGAACTACGTCACCACGTGCCCGATTTATCGCGGCGAAATCACGGTAGTTCCCGGACGGAAAGAGATGTATGTCTGGTTCGTCTCGCTGTCGCCGGCCGGCCAAGCGGTGGATCAGGGGATCTGGCAAAGCCTGAACGGTGGAGCCTCGTGGACGCCGATTAGCGACAGCGGCATCACGAGCTGCGGCGATTCCTTTGGCTGCGGCGTCACTCAGGGAACCTACAATCTGGAACTGCTGGCGGTTCCGAATTGTCCAAATGGAGCGCAAACCTGCACCGGCAATCCCACGGATCTCTATGCGGGCGCCATCAATCTTTACAAGTGCTCGCTGTCGAGTTCCGCGAGCGCCGCGTGCAACAGCTCGGGCTTCCTGAATCTCACGCACGTTTACGGATGCTCGCCGATCGGCGATCTGGCCCATGTGCATCCCGACCAGCACGCGCTGGCCTACATGATTCCGACTGCGGGCGCGGAGGCTGCGGCGGACCTTATGTACTTCGCGAACGATGGCGGCATCTATCGCGCGCTGAATGGATTCTCAGGGCTGACGACCGGTTCGTGCTCCGGCACGAATGCGTTCGACGACCTCAACCAGAATTTGGGGTCGATGACGCAGTTCGTGAGTTTCTCGCAGCATCCGAGCGATCCCAAGACACTGCTCGGGGGCACGCAGGATAACGGGTCTCCGGCAACCGATCAGGCGGCCGCGAGCACGAGCTGGGTGAATGTGCTGGGCGGCGA
>JBAVAV010000777.1:0-4510 GCA_049585895.1 Candidatus Sulfotelmatobacter sp.
CCTGAGAGGCATGCACTAGACCCCAGCTGGCCTCCATCTAAGGTCGAAGTCGGCCAATGCCAATGGCCGAAGCCGACCTCTGCGGTATAATCTTAGCGATGCCTCTCGCACCCGGCGCCACCAAAGCGGTCGGAATGGTTCCCGATGAGCTCAAGTCTGAACCCAGATCCAAGGGGATCGCTACCCCGCGCAAGAAGAAGCCGAAAGAGCTGGCCGTAATCACCGAGTGTTGCACCGGATGCGCAGGCTCGCCTGCCTGCGTGGAATATTGTCCGGTGGAAGACTGCATGTTCTGGGTGCCGGACGAAGACAGCACGCCCTTCGGGCGCATCGCGATCGATCCGATTCTCTGCATCGGCTGCAAGAAGTGCCTCAGCAAGGGTCCCGACGGCTGCTTCCTCGACGGCTGCCCCTGGGACGCCATCGCCATGGTGGACATTGTTGAAGTGGAAAAAGAAGTCGGCGCGATGGCGATTTAGCTGGCAGCTATCAGGTATCGGCTTTCCGCCATCAGCCAAGAGAGGCCGGATATGACACGCCCGGCAAAATGGTTCGCAATTGCGGCGGCGGTTCTTCTCATAGTCACGCCTTTGATCTCAAGGGTTATGGCTTCCGAAGGCGGCGTTGACTTGCTGCTCCGCGGGACGTATTTCGTGCTCCCCCCGTCTTTGGTCTGCTTCGCGATGGCGGCCTTGCTTGCCTTGTTCGCTGGAGCCTACTCGATCTTCCCCTTTAGTTCGCGAGGCGCCGCGTGGCATTTTTGGCTGAGGTGCGCCAGCATCGCGGTGTACTGGCTCTCGTTCAATGTCTGGGACGCTCGCACAGGGGGGGCGTCTGGGCACGCAGGTGTTAACGAACCCCTCAACGCCCGCGCTTGAAACGGCGATAGCGGCGACGTTTGTCCTGTCCACTCTGGTGGTGCTGGCTTCTCCGGCGATCTTTGTTATCAATCTGGCGATCGAATGGACCAGGCGCCATCGTCTGCAGGTCGGCTAGTGACATAGGATAATTTACGATGGCCGAAAGCTGACGGCTGAGAGCCTACTTTGCGCGCCGACGTATTGCTTTCTCTGTCTCTATGGCCTGCTGCCGCACGTCATTGGAAATATCCGGCAGGTCGCGCTCGTAGAGCCGAATGGCGGGAAGGTCGTCCATTTGTCCGATCAGGTAGAGCGCCCGTAGCGCTTCCCACACCTGCTCGGTGGCGGGGTCGACCACGGCGATCTCAGTTCCGGCGGTTACTTTCGCGCCTGTCTGTACTACTGAGCGAATCCGTCCCGGAACCGGCGAACGGATTTCTTCTGTCTGACCATGCCCGTAGTCGAGCTTGGCGAGCAGTCCGCCCTGGTGGATGGAGGTGCCCGGGGGATCGGAGTCGAGGACGCGCCCGCTCTGCCGAGCCGTTGTGCTTGCGGGCTGCAACAGCGCCACAATCTGCGGACGCCCGGTCGCATCGCCAAACCGCACCAGAGACAGTGCCGCATTGCCCCGCACCATGGGCGACGAATCGTTCAGCAGGTTCAGCAGAGTTTCGTGGAAGCCCGCGGCGGTGGTGTCCTGACCCATCACCCAGGCATCGGTATTGCGCACTTCTTCAATCGGATCGCCTGCCAGCCGCACCAATTCTGGATACCATTGCGCGACCGCGGCGTCGTGGCGCGCGATGCGTTCCCCCACTTGCACCAGCGCCTGCTGAATATGCCTCGGCTTCTTTGTATCGTGCAGATACTCATTTAACTGCCGGTCGGACAGCGTACGACCAAACCAGGTGCTCCACCAGAAAAGAAACGGCATGAGCACGATGAGCCAGCCGGTGGCGAAGAAGAGAATCTTCTGCGCGCGCGACATGCCGCGCTTGGGCCTGGGCTGCAAGACCGCACAACCGTCAGGAAGGGTGTGCGGTGCAGCGAGCGGCGGCATCTCGGATTCTGGCTGTGTAGACATGAAATCCCGGGTGGAGACTATGGCAGAGTGCCGAGGCCTGATGAGTCTCTACTCCTCCACGTCTGCGTCGAGCACGCGTTCCTGCTCCAGATAATGCGACATGGCATACTGCGCCAGAAGCGGGGTCTGCAGCCGGATTTCGGCGCCAATCCATTCGCCTTTGGCGTGCGGAGCGTCCGGCGGGTGGTTGCAGCGTCCGCCGCTGCCGAATTGCGGGCCGAAGTCGGCGCTTTGGATTTGGTCATACTGCTTGATCTCGCGCCAGGCCGCATCGCCTATCGTGCCGGAAACATCGATTTTAAGTCTCAGGATCGACATAGAAAATCGATTCACCTCGGAGGCACGTAGAAATAAAGTCCAGGTCGTTGATTCTCTCCGTGCCTCTGTCGTGAATCTAAGCCTCCCGTCGAACTTCGTGCCTGGGGAGATCCTTCGCTACGCCTGAAGAGCGGCTACGCTCAGGATGACGCCCTATCTCTTGTTGTGCTCCTAGCTGTGCGGGAACCACTGATACAGCATGAAGTATACGATCACGCCGGTGACCGACACGTACATCCACAGTGGCCAGGTCCAGACCGCTATTGCGCGATGCCGGTCGTAGCGCGCCCTGAGTCCGCGGCTCAGAGTGATGATCGCCATGGGCACGATCACGATGGCAAGCGTTACGTGCGAGATCAGGATCGTGAAATAAACCGGCCGCGCCCATCCCTGTCCCAGGAAGCGTATGTTCCCCGCCTCAAAATGAAAAAACAGATAGCAGCCCAAAAACAAGGCAGACGCGACCACCGCCGCGATCATGCAGGCGCGATGCGCTGCTACCTTCCCACGTATGATCAGCATCCGTCCGGTAAACAGCAGCACGGCGCTGGTGCCATTGAGCGTGGCATTCAGGGCAGGGAAGAAAGCGTACTGTTGGGGAATCACGCGGCTGGCCTCGTGCCGCGGCGGTTGGCCATCAGGAAGGCCAGCGCGAACATGACGAGGGAAAACAGCAGCAGCGTCGCCATCGCGGAAGGCAACTGGAACGACCCTTCCATCCCCGGATACAGCAGCAGGCGCAACGCTTCTACACCATAGGTGAGCGGGTTTATGAACATCAGCCCGCGTATCCATCCCGACGCGCCGGAGAGCGGGAACAGTGCCCCCGACAACAGCCACAACGGAATCAAGAACAGGTTGATGATTCCATGGAACGCCTGCGTCGAGTCCATCGGCCAGGCGATGGCAAATCCCAGCGCGGTGAGTGCGAATGAAACCAGGAAGATGACAACCGCCGCCAACAAAACCTGCACGATGTCGAGATGGACGCCTGCGAAGGGCGCAAAGATCAGGAAGATCATTCCCTGGATCGCCGAAAGCGTAGTTCCTCCCAGCACCTTGCCGAGCACAATCGCCGAACGCGGTACGGGCGCCACCAGCACTGACAGCAGGAAGCCTTCCTTGCGGTCTTCGATGACCGACATCATGGTGAAGATCGAGGTAAACAGCACGATCATGATCAGCGCGCCGGGATAGAAATAATCCAGGTAGTGTTGCTGGCCCGCGCCGCCGCCGGAACGAAACGATGTGCCGAATCCCGAGCCGATGACCACCCAGAACACCAGCGGCGACGCCAGCACCCCGACCACGCGCGTGGGTTGGCGGTAGAAGCGCACAATCTCGCGCCACCACAGTGTGAACGCGGGCAGCATCACGCCGGTGGAAACCTGCGCGCCCGATCCCGGCAAGGCTGTCGTCTGGGTTGCCATAAAAGCTATGTCGCTTTCGGCGCTGCGGGCTTCGCCGCTGGCGCAGCGGCCGCCTTGTTTTTATGTAAGAACGCGAGCATGCCCTGGTCGCGCGCTTCCCAGTACGCATTCAGCAGGAAGCAGAGCGAGAGCGACAGCAAAATCAAGGTCATGAAGAGGCCGTCCACGGTCGCCGATGGCGGCGCCAGCGTGATCATTCCGCTGACGAAAATCCACACTACTCCCAGCAGAGGAATAATGCCCATCACAATCGAAAGCACCAGCATCAAGAGACGCAAGCTACCTCCTTTTATCTTTACCCGTGTCTTTGGACCTCCTGCCTCCGGTACTCGGGCCGCCGGAACTCCGGCCGTCAGAACCTGACGGCTCTTCACCGCCTTCGCTCCAGAACTTGTGGCCGGTGCGGCGAATGAACACATCTTCCAGCGCGGGCTTGCTCACCGAAATCGACTGGATTTCCCCAGGAAACGCCTCGACTACGTCGGGAACAAACCGGTGCCCCTCGCTGAGTTCGATGCGCACCTGATGTTCCATCACCGCGGTCTCCACATGAAAGTGGGCGCGGATGTGATCGGCCAGCAGTCCGGCATCGTGCGCCGCTTCCAGCAGCACCACGTCGCCGCCGATTTCGCTCTTCAAGTCCGCCGGGGTGCCCAGCGCGACCAGGCTCCCCTCATTCAGAAGGGCGAGCCGGTCGCAGTGTTCGGCTTCTTCCATCAGGTGCGTAGTTACCAGGACCGAGACTTGCTCTTCATCGCGCAGGATCTGCAGATATTGCCACAAATCGCGCCGCGCTCCCGGATCGAGCCCTGTAGTTG
>JBAVAV010000778.1:0-3168 GCA_049585895.1 Candidatus Sulfotelmatobacter sp.
CGCATACGTTCGGCGGTGGCAAAGCGCTCGCGCGCCCACGCCTCGCTGTGGTGCACACGGGCACATACCGGCAAGGCGGAGAAAAGCGCCAGCAAAAGCAAAGCTCTCCGCAGACTCCGCCGGTGCAATGAGCTCTTCACAAGAACCAGCCCGTAGCCTTCGTTCTGAGTCGGTTGAACCAAACGTCCTGGGTACCTGAGAGTAACTCTAAAGCGATGCTGCAAAGCTAGTCTGTGTTGCTTATATAAAGCACGCCGCGCGCATCGCGTTGAACTCGAACGGGTTCCGTCGAAGCGCCAGGCGCGGCAAAACCAACGCGGCCGCCGAGATAGAGATTTGTAATGCGCCGCACGTAGTTCTGGGTTTCGGCATAGTGCGGAACCCCGGAACTGCGCGCCACGGCGCCCGCCCCCGCGTTATAAGCGGCCAGGGTCAATTTGATGTCGCCACCGTAACTTTCCAGAAGCCGCTTCAGGTGGCGCACGCCGGCGTCCACATTTTGTTGCGGGTCGAAGGGATTTTGCACGTTTAACTGCCGCGCCGTCGAAGGCATCAGCTGCATCAGTCCCATAGCGCCTTTGCGGGAAACGGCGTTGGGATTGAAGTTGGACTCCACCTTCACGACTGCGCGCACCAGGTTTGGGTCAACATTGTGACGCGCCGCCGCCTGCTCGATGGAGGCGTCGATTTCCTCCTGGCTGGCGGCCTTCCCAGTGAAATTGGCGCTCAACTCATTAGTTGTCGCCGACTTGTCCCCCAGGTACTGGTTGACCTCGGCTGCGGCCGAACGGGCGGCGCGCATGGACGCGGCATTCGGTCCTGGCACCGGCTTCCAGCGGTTCTCTTTTGAGCTCCAGTATCTCAGCACTCGACGGGGCGCTTCCGGCGCATGACGGGCCTGATTCGCCGAAGATTGGTTCGTCGGAGCGTTTTCGTTCACATAGATCTTGCGCCCATGTTCGTCGGTCGCGGTGATGTTCTGCGGCATGTTTGAGGATGCGTCGTCGGCGCCGGCCCGCGGAGGGGAAGTGAGAGAAATGGAGGTCGCGAACAGGGTGCTGGCCGTCAGCATTTGTGCGATTTTCAGGTGCTTTCGCATAACCGGGTTTCTCTTCAAGTGTTTACAAATCCACGAGGACAGACTTCACCCTCGTGTTCGGACACCCGGAACCTGACGGAGAATCTTTTACACCAGAGTAATCAGATTATAGGCGCGGGAAAAGTCTGCGGCAATTACTCTAAAGGGAATAGAACCACCGAAGTAATCCACGCAACCGTTTGAAAATACGTATCTTGTGAAGATGTCAGCCGGCTTTTTCCAGTGATACGGCAAACCCGTCCAAGGACAGCGACCTCAGCAGGTTGCGCCGCATTCCGCGCTCTACCTCGGCCAGCCGGTCGGAGGCTGCCGCGATCCAGTCCAGATCTGTAGAGTCTGCGAGTTTCTTGAGTTCCGCCAGAATGTCGCTATTACGGACCAGGCCGGGCGTGCCTGAGCCGAGGAACATCAGGTCGCGGAGGAGCGAATAAAGAGTACGGATGAGTTCTTCAGTCTTCGCGCGTCCTTCCGCGCCCGAACGATAGGACTCGGTGACTTTGAAGAGTTCGGAGTGTTCTCCGCCGTTCAGCGCCGACTTAAGGATGGTTAGCGCATTCGCCCGCGCGGCCACATAGGCGTCCAGGTCGAAGCTGCGGGCGCGTCCTACGGCTCCTTCCGATAGCCGGGCCACCAGCGCCCGCTGCGGCGGCTTCCACTCCGGATGTTGCTGGGCCAGATCGCGCTCGATCTCATCCGCCGGCAAAGCGACCAAGGGGAAGATCATCGCCCGCGAGCGGATGGTGGGGAGCAGTTCGCCGGGGTTCTCTGCCAGCAGAAAAATCGTGGCAAACTCCGGCGGCTCTTCGAGCACCTTCAACAGCGAATTCGCCGCTTCCTTCATGAAGGCTGAGTCAGTGAAGATGTAAACCCGCTCTTTCCCTTCCCCCCGACGGTAGTAGATGGTCTCGATCACGCGGCGCACCTGGTCCACCTTGATCATCATTTGCGGCGGATCGGGCGGGATGATCAATACATCAGGATGGGTCTGCACGAAAAGGCGAGTTTCTTTTTTGTCGGCCTCGCGCAGTCCCTCGCGCGCCTCCACCGCTTCGCCGAAGCGCGCCTCAAGATTGGCCGCCTGCGCAATGCGCGCGCAATTCGCGCACTGCCCGCAGAAATCTGGAAGGCCACCGGTTTGCTTGGGATTTAGACAGTTCAATGCTTGCGCCAGCATGAGCGCCAGCGTGTACTTGCCCGAGCCTTGCCCCCCGGAAAGAATCACTGCGTGAGGAAAGCGTTCCCGCGCCAGCATGTCGCGCAGGCGGTGGAGGGTTTCGTTGTTGCCGTGAAAGTCAGAGAAAGACATACCCAACCCAGAATCTACCACGGAGTCACGGAGTCACGGAGAAAGAGAACACAACCACAGGAAAGCCATTTCCTAAAGAGATTCTCTCCGTGTCGCCCCGAGCGCGGCCGAAAGGTTCCCGTCGTGAAATCATCCCGCCGCCAACTTCAGCTTTCGTCGCACAACCTCCAGAACTCGGGCGTGCGTCTGCGCGGGTGTCCCCCGAGCGTCGATCACTACCACCCGTCCCGGTTAGCGCGCGGCAATGGCTCGATAGCCTTCGCGCACGCGCATAAAGAATGCGCGCGTTTCCTGTTCGAAGCGGTTCTCGTCCCCGCGGGCGCGGCTTCCCTCGCGGGCCCGGCGGTTGCGTCGCCGGGCGCGGCCTACGCTCATGGCCGGATCCGACTCGAGCAGAATCGTCAGATCGGGCTGCAAGCCGGCGCACAACACTCGATGAAGTTCCAGCACGGCTGCGCTCCCCAATTTGCGGCCGCTTCCCTGGTAGGCCTCGGTCGAGTCGGTGAAGCGATCGCAGAGCACGATCTGGCCGTGGTCGAGGGCCGGCCGAATCACTTCCGCAATATGTTGCGCCCGCGAGGCAAACATCAACGCCATTTCCGCGAGCGGCGAAAGGCTGGCGGTGGCTGAATCAAGCAGTACCCGCCTAATCTTCTCGCCGGTGGCTGTTCCGCCGGGCTCGCGCGTCTCCAGGACTTTGAAGCCAGCTTCGGCCAGCGTCGCCGCCAGCTTGCGCATTTGCGTGCTCTTACCGGTCCCATCG
>JBAVAV010000779.1:0-5703 GCA_049585895.1 Candidatus Sulfotelmatobacter sp.
CGGACGTCAATGTCCTTTTCATCGATTCCCGGCACTTCGATCTTCAGCGTGATGGTGTGCTCGTCCTCGTACACGTCGACGGCGGGAGCGAAGCTGCTGGTGCTCAAAGCTTCCTCGCGGCCTTCGGAGAAGTTGTCGCGGAACAGGCGGTTCATGCGGTCCTGCAGGGTCGAAAATTCGCGGAACGGCTCCCAACGGGTAAGTACGGTCATAGAAAATCCTCCTGATATTGGTATTGCCCCGGAGCTTCCAAGCTCCGGCCAATACATGAGATGTTTGTATTATCGATAAAGAATCATAAAATATGAGTGTGTTATTGTCAATATCTTCTTTTAGCCTATTTTCCTTGACTTACGGATAATAGCACGCATTTTAGATAGGCCGTTTCGGGTACAGAGAGGAGAA
Organism: Candidatus Sulfotelmatobacter sp.; assembly: GCA_049585895.1. Classification (GTDB taxonomy): domain Bacteria; phylum Acidobacteriota; class Terriglobia; order Terriglobales; family Acidobacteriaceae; genus Sulfotelmatobacter. Next base: position 406 of record JBAVAV010000779.1, read on the forward strand.
CTGGGTGATCTCGGGCCTGCCCTCGGACTTCTGCTAGGCGAACCGTGCGATGGGCATCGCCAGCCGCGCTGGCCAGCATATCCAGAAAATCGCTCTGGTTTACGTGATAGGAGCAGGAACAGCTGACCAGGACTCCACCTGGCCTCAGCATCTTGAGGGCGCGCAGGTTGAGTTCTTTATAACCGCGCATCGCGGAATCGAGATCGTGTTTGGTCTTGGCGAACGGGGGCGGATCGAGCACGATGGTGTCGTAGCGGTGGCCGGAGCCGGCATAATCTTTGAGCAGGTCGAAGGCATTGGCTTCGATCCATTCGATCTCTTTGCCATTGAGTTGCATCTGGTTGAGTGCGGCGTTCTGGTCGGCCACTTCAAGCGCGGGACGCGAACTGTCCACGCCGGTAACATGCACGCAGCGCGAGGCGAGGTGAAGCGCAAAGCCTCCCTGATAGCAGAAAACGTCGAGCGCCTGGCCGTGAGCATATTGCGCGGCAGCGGCATAGTTCTCGCGCTGGTCGAGGAAGGCTCCCGTCTTCTGGCCTTCGAATGCGTCGAAGCGAAACTGCAGCCCATTCATGGTGAAAGTCGTGGTGGTTTGTTCGCCCTGGACCAGGCTGGAGGGGCGCGCCGGCAATTTTTCCAGTTCGCGCACGCGCGGGTCGACACGCTCCACAATGGCCGCGGGATGCAGGCGATCGGTCAATTCGGTAATCAGAGTCTCGCGGACGGCATCGGCATCCATAGCCTGGGTCAGGATTTGGATCGCAAGGATGTCGTTATACCGGTCGACGATCAGGCCGGGCAGGAAGTCAGCCTCGCTGAAGATGAGGCGGTAAGCGTTGGAGTCTCGGACGATGGACTCGCGATAGGAGATGGCTTGAGCAATCCGCTCGCGAAGCAACGCTGGAAAGTCGCGGACACTCCCGTGCGAGATCAGGCGGATGGCGATTTGTGATGCGTCAGAATAAAGCGCCGTGCCCAGCGGCTGGCCGCGATGCTCGGCGACCGTGACGAGAGAACCCGCAGGAACCCCTTCCGCGGAAACGATATCGGAACGGTAGACCCATACGTGACCATCCTTCAGCCGGGACGCGCCACGCGGGGAGACGGTGATCGTAGGAACGGAGCCAGAGGCCTTCGTCTTTGGGGCCATCTGTCGATGTTAATAGAAGGATGGTTCTAGCTGGCGGCGGAATGTTCCGAGGAAATCGGCTGGGCAGAGCTCGCGGTAGACCGGGAGTGCATTTCGGCGCGAGCAGCTTCCAGATCGATGTGCAGGGAATCCAGAGCTGTCATGGGCATTTCGGCGCCCCAGTTTTCTATTTCACGTTCCGTCCAGCCTCCGTTCAGGCGGATGGCGCCGGTAATGTCTTCCGGGAAGACTTGCCGGTACTCGCCTTCCCGGGTCAAAATCTCGCCGAGGAGCCGTCCGGTATGCATGTCGTAGAGGCGGCGGCTGGCCTGGCCGCCGGCGTTGGTCAGGCAGAACAAGACCTCCCCGGCATCGCCGTATTCTGCGCGGTAGTACCAGGCTTGCGGGGCGTCGATCTTGGGATGATGGCGGCGCGGGCGTTTCACGCCCGACTGCTCGAGCGCGACCATCTCTTCCGCCGGATTGAAATACAAAATCCGCTGGCAGGACTCGCATACCACCGTTTGTTGGCCGGTTCGCACATCGTTGTAGGTCTGCGGACGCAGCATGACCTGGCAGGCCATGCACTTGTGCTCGCGCACCTCGGAGATGCCGGTACCGCGAAATTTGGAAACGCGCTCGTAGTGGCGCAGGAGATCCTCATTGACGCCGGCCCGCATCTGATTGCGCTTGCCGCGCCATTTGGCCAGCTGCTCTTCATCTTCTGCCGTTCGCCGGCGGGCCTCGGCCTTTTCTTTTTCAATCTCCGCGGCCTCGGCTTTCAGCTCCGCTTGCGCGGCTTTCACTTCTCTGTCGCGCGTGTCGGCGTTAACCATGATCTCTAGGATTTTGTCCTCGGTGGCGGCGATTTCCTTTTCCGCGAACTGGATTTCATGCAGCAACGCCTTATATTGCTCATTGGTCTTTACGTCGAGAGACTGGTCACGATACTTGGAAATCTTGCCGCGCAGGTCGGCGATGCCGGTGTCGTGCTTGCGGCGGGAAGCTTCGTCGGCCTTGGTGGCGGCCTGTGCCTTTTCCAGTTGGGCTTGGGTCCCGGCGAGCTTTTGCTCAATAGCGGCAACGCGTTTGGGCAGTTCGGCGATTTCATCCTGCAGACGGGCAATTTCCTTGTCCGCTTCTTGCAGGCGCAACAGGTTTTCTATGTCAGGAAGCATCGGAGGCAACAGCTCCGCTTGATTCTAACACGCGAAAACCCGCGATTCCCGCTTATCGAGGCCGGTGGCCTGCGCCAGTTACTCTGCACAGGTGCGCGCAGGGCTGCGCCGGAAAGCTGCCCGGTGTACACTCGTTAGTTCGCGCCCGTGCGCGATTCGCGGTTACTTCCTGTCTTCGAGGATGCTGGTGAAAAAACTGCCCGTTCTTGCCGTTTGTCTTTCCCTGCTCGCATTTGTCCTTGGCAACGTCGCACCCGCCGGAGCTCAATCGGCGACGCCGGTGAAACCGCTGACCATCGAGGCGATCTACGCTCCGGGCGGATTGGGCGGCCGCGCTCCGGAAACTATGGAGTGGAGCCCCGACGGCACGAAGCTTTCGTTTGTTCAGCGCGACGACAAAGGCGAACAAGGCGAACTGTGGTACGTGGATGCGGCAACCGGCGAAAAGAAAATCCTGGTCAGCGCGGCCAAGCTGGCCTCGCTGGCGCCCGATTACACCAAGGTGAAAGACGAGCGCGAGAAAGAGCGGCTCACTCGATATCACGTCGCCGCCTACCTGTGGGCGCCCGATTCCAAACACTTGATCTTCGACTCGCAGGGACAGCTCTGGCTCTTCGACCTGGCAACGACCACGGCGGTGCAGTTTACCTCCGCGCCCGATCCCAGCGGCGACCCCAAGTTTTCTCCCGACGGTAGCCGCGTCTCTTATGTGCGCAAGCACAACCTCTACGTGCGCCCGGCGAGCGGTAAGGGTGAAAAGCAGCTCACCAAAGACACGGGAGATAACCTGTTCAACGGCGATATCGACTGGGTCTACACGGAAGAGCTGGCCGTGCGCAGCAATTATTTCTGGTCGCCCAACAGCAAAGAGATCGTCTTCCTGCACATGGACGAAAGCAAGGTGCCGATTTATCCCATCACCGACTGGATGCCAACGCATCCCGCCGTCGACAACGAAAAGTATCCGAAGGTAGGGGACGCGAACCCGGTGGTGAAGCTGGGTGTCGTCGATGCCGACAAGGGAAAGGTTCACTGGATTTCGCTGACCAAAGACAAAGATGAAGGCGAATACACCTACATCCCACGCTTCGGCTGGGTTCGCGACGGCATCGTCTGGGCCGAAGTATTGAACCGCACACAAGACAAGATGGATTTGTACTTTGTCGATGCGAAGTCGGGAAAATCCACGAAGGTTCTCAGCGAGACTGCACCAGGCGCCTGGATCAACGTCAATGACGACTTCCGCATTCTGAAGTCGGGAGACCGCTTTCTGTGGTCGAGCTGGCGCGACGGCAACACCCATCTCTATCTCTACAGTTTCGATAAACAAAATCCGCTCGCCGGCGAAGCGAAGCTGGAACGGCAGCTGACCCAGGGCGACTACGAGGTTGAGGGAGTCGAGGGGATCGACGAGGCTGCGGGTGAGGTCTACTTCTCCGCCAACAAAGACGATCCGCGGCAGCGCCACACTTTTTCGGTCAAGCTGGATGGATCAGGCTTTGAGGGGCTCGCTCCCGAAGAAGGACTGCATTTCGCGGATTTCGCCGAAGACGGCAAGCACTACGCTCAGACCTTCCAGGGCCCATTGACCGCGCCGCAGATTTCGGTGTGCTCCGTGCGCGGTCCTTGCACACGCGTATGGCAGGCGCGAGACGAGGTGGCAGAGTACGGATTGCGGGCGCCGAAATATCTTGAGTTCAAAGCGGAGGACGGCACCGTCCTGTACGGGCGCCTGCTGCTTCCTCCCGATCCCCCAGCCGGCGGAAAGATTCCCCTGATCATCAACGTTTACGGCGGACCGGCGGGACAGATGGTACTGAAAGGACTGCCGAATCCGTTCGATGAAATGCTCGCACGCAAGGGCTTCGCTATCTTCTCCGTCGACAATCGCGGCACTCCGGGGCGAGACCGCAAGTTTCAGACCACAATTCGCCACGAGTTTGGCGCAATCGAATTAAACGATCAGCTGACGGCGCTCGATCAGCTTTTGACACAGTATCCGCAACTGGATAGAGATCGCCTCGCGATCTGGGGCTGGTCCAACGGCGGCTCGATGACCCTTTACGCCATGACTCACTCCGATCGTTTTCGCGCGGGCGTCGCGGTGGCTCCCGTCACCGATCAGCTCAACTACGACACCATTTACACCGAGCGCTACATGGGTTTGCTTAAGGAAGACCAGAAGGGCTATGAGCAGTCTGACGTAACCAAGTCGGCCGACAAGTTGCACGGCGCTCTGCTGCTGGCTCACGGCACCAGCGACGACAACGTGCACTTCCAGAACAGCATTCAGATGATCGACGCGCTGATCAAAGCGGATAAGCCGTTCCGGCTGATGATTTATCCCAACAAGACTCATAGCATCGCTGGGAAAGACGCGCGGATTCACCTGTTTACCATGATTGAGGATCACTTTGAGCGCGAACTGAAGTAGGCTGTTTTGGGTGAAGGAGCCTGTGCCGGGACGAGCGCTCCAGCGCTACTTCCCGAAGCGAAGCGTCCGCCTGCGAAGGCTAGCTCTTGGACCTCTCAGTTTTCTTCGACGAACTTTCCTTGGAAGAGCCGCCTTTGGAAGAACTTTCTTTCGCGGTGCTTTCTTTTCTCGATCCTTCTTTAGCCGAACCTTCTTTGCCGGATCCTTCTTTGGAAGAACTTTCCGTGGACGAGCTCTCCGCCTTAGACTTCTCGTCTTTCCTGGACTCTTTGCTTTCCTTGCTGCCACCGTCCGAAGATGCCGGCGCACCGGATGTCTTCGCGTAGTCCGTCACATAAAAGCCCGAGCCTTTGAAGCGAACCGCCGCGGCCGAGATCATTTGTTCGACCGCGCCGCCGCAGTCGGGGCACTTCTTCACCATCTTGTCGGAAAACTTCTGGATTTTTTCGAAGCGGTGGCCGCACTTCTTGCATTCGTATTCGTAAAGGGGCATGAGTGTGAGACGGTTGTGAGGAACAACTCGGTTCGTACTGATTTTAGGGGCGACGGTCTGTTCG